>NZ_JACARU010000091.1:0-13770 GCF_013386425.1 Cedecea sp. P7760
CCTGTACGGCAGTGAACGCGGTGAATCTGCCGGAATCGCTCATTGACCATTTCTAAGCTGCCTGTACGGCAGTGAACACTGACCACCTGATACCGTTTGACCATTAGCATTTCTAAGCTGCCTGTACGGCAGTGAACGTGATGGTGCCTCGGGAAATGACGGATGAAATTTTCTAAGCTGCCTGTACGGCAGTGAACCATGAACCCTGACTATCAGATGGTTTTTGAATTTTCTAAGCTGCCTGTACGGCAGTGAACATGCGTAAGCTTAAAGGGCTGGGGCTATTTTCTTTCTAAGCTGCCTGTACGGCAGTGAACCCGCAATCTAGTTTGCGGTGTTGCCGCAATCTTTTCTAAGCTGCCTGTACGGCAGTGAACGATGGTTTTATTGCAGCTATGCTTCATTTCCTTTTCTAAGCTGCCTGTACGGCAGTGAACGCGTAATTAGCGGTTTTGACCTGTCAGAATCTTTTCTAAGCTGCCTGTACGGCAGTGAACGCGTTGTGCCACTCCGAAAAATTGAGCGTCAATTTCTAAGCTGCCTGTACGGCAGTGAACGTCGATTCGCGGCGCTGTTTTACCTTCAGGAATTTCTAAGCTGC
This sequence comes from Cedecea sp. P7760, assembly GCF_013386425.1. NCBI lineage: Bacteria > Pseudomonadati > Pseudomonadota > Gammaproteobacteria > Enterobacterales > Enterobacteriaceae > Cedecea > Cedecea sp. P7760. Next base: position 602 of record NZ_JACARU010000091.1, read on the forward strand.
CTGTACGGCAGTGAACACGATTAAAAGCGACTTTGACGCGGGCTTGCCGTTTCTAAGCTGCCTGTACGGCAGTGAACCTGTTCGCTCATTTGGTTTTCACTTTGCTGATTTTCTAAGCTGCCTGTACGGCAGTGAACATATGCCCCAGCAGAGGCAGCGGCCACCGCATTTTCTAAGCTGCCTGTACGGCAGTGAACTTTTTGATGGCGTCCAGCAGATCCGGGTACGTTTTCTAAGCTGCCTGTACGACAGTGAACCGGATGCTCAATAATGCTCACGTAGTCTTTTATTTCTAAGCTGCCTGTACGGCAGTGAACTACAGTATTCAGTCCGTGGAACTTCTGGCTATTTTCTAAGCTGCCTGTGCGGCAGTGAACCGCCAGGCTATCGATTCAGTACGCAGATACCTTTTCTAAGCTGCCTGTGCGGCAGTGAACAAGTGGTTTAACCGGATTACCAACGGTATATTTTTCTAAGCTGCCTGTGCGGCAGTGAACAGACGGAAGGCGAATGGTGGACTGCGTTCCGTTTTCTAAGCTGCCTGTGCGGCAGTGAACCAGGTCAATGGAATTATCAGGCGTTTGGGAAATTTCTAAGCTGCCTGTGCGGCAGTGAACTAAAGTGGTTCAATTCATGGCGCTGTGTCTGTTTTCTAAGCTGCCTGTGCGGCAGTGAACACTCGACATGAAAACGCGCTTTTAACGAGTTATTTCTAAGCTGCCTGTGCGGCAGTGAACGAGGGGCTGCTGGAGCGCCACCCTCACCGCCATTTCTAAGCTGCCTGTGCGGCAGTGAACCTCAGATTCTGGGCGATATACTTTTACGATGCTTTCTAAGCTGCCTGTGCGGCAGTGAACTAAAAAAACATTGAACTGGCGCTCCAGGCGCAGTTTCTAAGCTGCCTGTGCGGCAGTGAACCACGCTATCGCTGATGGTGGTCTTATCTTCATTTTCTAAGCTGCCTGTGCGGCAGTGAACGGTGAATGACACCTCTGTGCCGGTCGGGATGTTTTCTAAGCTGCCTGTGCGGCAGTGAACACGTTGAAGATGAGATTGTCGAGAGCTTTCTGTTTCTAAGCTGCCTGTGCGGCAGTGAACTAACATGGTTATTTTCACCATCCTGAAGACGATTTCTAAGCTGCCTGTGCGGCAGTGAACTTCAATTGGTGGGAACCCGCTCCATTCAATAATTTCTAAGCTGCCTGTGCGGCAGTGAACTGATAGGTGTCTTTCACGGCAACATAGTTAACTTTCTAAGCTGCCTGTGCGGCAGTGAACCATTATCTTTTCCTGATTAATGGAAGACAGAATTTCTAAGCTGCCTGTGCGGCAGTGAAGGGCGGCAACGGCGGGAATAATCATCATCTGAATTTCTAAGCTGCCTGTGCGGCAGTGAACCTAACTCGCAGTGGCTCGAGCTGCGTCCTGCTTTTCTAAGCTGCCTGTGCGGCAGTGAACTGTTACGAACCAGCTTTTTAGGCTTCATGTTATTTCTAAGCTGCCTGTGCGGCAGTGAACTTTACCATCAACGACATGGGTATTGTTGACATTTTCTAAGCTGCCTGTGCGGCAGTGAACCTTACTCGAACCAGCAAATATGAGCCGCTGCTTTTCTAAGCTGCCTGTACGGCAGTGAACCATCACCTCTGCTTTGGTTTTGGCAGTACACATTTCTAAGCTGCCTGTACGGCAGTGAACTGCAGCCCGTTAAAGCCGCCGTTGATTCTCTTTTTCTAAGCTGCCTGTACGGCAGTGAACTGTCTGCAAATTGAGTGAGTCACCGGGGAACATTTCTAAGCTGCCTGTACGGCAGTGAACTGGCCGGTCGTATTGACATGATTTTGTAAGGATTTCTAAGCTGCCTGTACGGCAGTGAACGATGGCGAGCGTCAGAAGGTCGTGGACCTGACTTTCTAAGCTGCCTGTACGGCAGTGAACAAATGCTATGGGTAGCTATCGCTGGGCTTTGTTTTCTAAGCTGCCTGTACGGCAGTGAACACCGTCGTTAACGCGCTCGAAAAACAAATGAATTTCTAAGCTGCCTGTACGGCAGTGAACGGGCAAAGCGCAGACGACGCGATGAACATCCTTTTCTAAGCTGCCTGTACGGCAGTGAACATTTGGGCTGACTTCCCTAACTGGGAAATGAGTTTCTAAGCTGCCTGTGCGGCAGTGAACAATTTGGTGTTCGGGGATGGTATTACGGCGCATTTCTAAGCTGCCTGTGCGGCAGTGAACGACGGCATACTCCCAGGCAAGCCACGGCAGCATTTCTAAGCTGCCTGTGCGGCAGTGAACTTTCCTGCTGGCGGCGTTCCACCACTCTCACGTTTCTAAGCTGCCAGTGCGGCAGTGAACCGGCGGCCGCCTGATTCTCAACCTGCCATCCGTTTCTAAGCTGCCTGTGCGGCAGTGAACTCTAACCCGCTATCAAAATATGGGCCCAAGATTTTCTAAGCTGCCTGTGCGGCAGTGAACACTGGATGGTCGATCGCGAGGCACGATACGTTTTTCTAAGCTGCCTGTGCGGCAGTGAACATCCATATAGTGCGCCGTCGGGGATCTCAATATTTCTAAGCTGCCTGTGCGGCAGTGAACTTGTTCTGCCTGTGATGTGCTGAGCACCTCCGTTTCTAAGCTGCCTGTGCGGCAGTGAACTTGGGTTTGTCTGCTCTCCATTAACTTATCTTTTTCTAAGCTGCCTGTGCGGCAGTGAACGAATTTCCGAAGAGGTTGAGCGTCTGGCGAAATTTCTAAGCTGCCTGTGCGGCAGTGAACTAGTTGCGGTAATAGTCCAGGATGCAGAGCGCTTTCTAAGCTGCCTGTGCGGCAGTGAACGACTACCGTTATGGCTGGTTACTGCGTTCGCTTTTCTAAGCTGCCTGTGCGGCAGTGAACGAATGGATACCCGACGCGCCGGAGAACGAGGATTTCTAAGCTGCCTGTGCGGCAGTGAACTGGCTTGGTCTCCTTAAAAGGGTGCCCCCGGAGTTTCTAAGCTGCCTGTGCGGCAGTGAACTGATAACGCCCCGCGATCTCTATCTGAATATTTTTCTAAGCTGCCTGTGCGGCAGTGAACAGCGGCGATCATGAACTCCGCAGCGTTCGCCTGTTTCTAAGCTGCCTGTGCGGCAGTGAACACCGGCTTTAATGGCGCGAACATTTCACCAACTTTCTAAGCTGCCTGTGCGGCAGTGAACGAAGTCATCATGTCGGAAACCTTTAGCGTTAATTTCTAAGCTGCCTGTGCGGCAGTGAACTCAGAAAAATAAAGGGCTGGCGCAAACTCTCGTTTCTAAGCTGCCTGTGCGGCAGTGAACAGAGAGTTCCCATCCCTCAATGGACAATTTCATTTCTAAGCTGCCTGTGCGGCAGTGAACATACTTGCCGCCATGTCTGCGGGTATCCTTTCTTTTCTAAGCTGCCTGTGCGGCAGTGAACAAGAGCTTTTCACAGCTAACCCTCTGTTGCAATACGTAAAATCATCTCTTTCCCACTTCACACCCTTTTTTTAGGCACAACGGCGCAGAATAGAAAAATCAATAAGTTACGAGCAGGGCTAAAAAAAGGGGCCGGGAACCTTCAGACTTTGTCATCGGCGAATTTTCAGCAGCGACTCGCAAATCGTCCGGAAAAACTCATCGATAATCGATTAATCATCTGTGGGTGAGGACGAATATCTCAGCGCATCCACCAGCAGAGAGAAGGCTGTTGTGTGCTGCTTGCGGCTGGGGTAATAAAGGTAATAGCCGGGAAACGGTTTGCACCAGGCCTCAAGCACCCGCACCAGCCGCCCTTCGGCAATCTTGTCGGTCACCGTATCGCTCGGGACAAAAGCCAGCCCCAGGCCGAGCAACGCGGCATCAATGCGCTGGCGAAGGCTATTGAATGTTAATTGCCCTTCGACACGAATTTTTAGCTCGCGCCCGTCTTTTTCGAACTCCCAGGCATAAAGTCCACCGAAAGTGGGAAGACGCATATTGATGCAGTTGTGCTGCTGGAGATCCTGCGGCGTGGCCGGATAACCGTGCTTGTCAAAATAAGCGGGCGAAGCAATCACCGACATGCTGAGCTCCGGGCCAATGCGTACGGCTACCATATCTTTTGCCACCTGCTCGCCGAGACGAATACCCGCGTCGAACCGCCCGCTGACGATGTCGGTCAGCGCGTTGTCCACGCTAATTTCTACGTTGATGTCCGGGTAGTCGACCAGAAAGGTTTGCAGCACCGGCCATAGCACCGACTGTACGCTGTGCTCCGCCGCGTTAAGGCGAATATTCCCGGCCGGGCGCTCGCGCATTTCACTCAGAACGGCAAGTTCGTTCTCCAGGTCAGCAAAACGAGGCGCCAGGCTGGCAAGCAGCTTCTCACCGGCTTCAGTGGGCGCAACGCTTCTCGTCGTGCGGGTTAGCAAGCGAAGCTGGAGGCGCTCTTCAAGCCCGCGAATCGCGTGGCTTAGGGCTGACTGGGAAACGCCAAGTTTTGCCGCCGCCCGGGTAAAACTGCGTTCACGCGCCACTGCCATAAATGACATTAGATCGTGAAAGTTCTCTTTTAGCATGGGCGAAAGCGCCTCAATCAGTGACAGAATCCCTCCAGTATAGCGAGATTCATGAGCTGGATTCATAAGCTCTTGTACATTTCACCGGCTAGTCCCCTGCGTCAATCACGACTACTGTATTTCTACGATCAATGAATGCGCTATCTGGAGTACGACATGAAAATTACCCGCAGCGGATCTCAACCTTCTCAGCGAGGCCCGGAGAGCTATTTTACCGGCACCGTGCGCATTGATGCGCCATTTAGCGGCACGGAAAACGCACGTGTAGGTGGGGCTACCGTCACCTTTGAACCCGGTGCACGCACGGCCTGGCATACGCACCCACTTGGCCAAACGCTGATTGTTACTCAAGGGCGCGGCTGGCTGCAGGAATGGGGCGGAGAGATTCAGGATCTGAACCAGGGCGATATCGCCTGGATCCCCGAAGGGGTGAAACACTGGCACGGGGCGTCGCCAGAAACGGCAATGACGCATATCGCAATTGCCGAGTCATTGAACGGCAGCCCGGTTGAATGGCTGGAAAAAGTCAGCGACGAGCAATACAAAAAATAGCGATGGAGGTTACATGACACAAGGCATTGAAAATAAAGTTGTGGTGATCACCGGCGCCAGCAGTGGCCTGGGTGAGGCCCTGGCGCGTCGTCTGGTTAAAGACGGCGCTAAGCTAGTGCTGGGCGCTCGCCGTCTCGATCGGCTAAAAAAACTGGCGCAGGATCTTAACCTGAGCCCGGAAGCAGCGGTGCAGACCGACGTCACTCAGCCGGAGCAGGTGCAGACGCTGGTCGATAAGGCCCTGGCGCTGTACGGGCGAGTGGATGTAATGGTCAATAATGCAGGCCTGATGCCGCATTCGCTGCTCGAACGCAGAAAGTTTGATGACTGGAATGCGATGATCGACGTCAACCTTAAGGGCGTACTGTACGGTATTGCCGCTGCCCTGCCTTATATGCAGCAGCAAAAAAGCGGCCACATCATCAATACCTCTTCCGTCGCGGGCCACAAAGTTCGCGCGGGCAGCGCAGTTTACGCGGCCACCAAAACGGCGGTGCGGGTGATATCTGAAGGACTGCGTCAGGAGGTAAAACCTTACAACATCCGCACGACAATTATTTCGCCGGGGGCGGTTGAGAGCGAGCTGGTGACCAGCATTACCGAAGCAGACGTGGCGGCCAATATCCAGCAGTTCTACGACGACGTTGCAATCTCCGCCGAGTCGTTTGCCAGCGTGGTCGCCTTTGCCATCGGCCAGCCGGAGGATGTGGACATCAACGAAATCCTGTTCCGCCCTACCCGTCAGGAGCTTTAACATTTCGCCCTCTCTTCCGCCCGGATGAGAGGCCTTTTGGTCCTACCAATTTCACTAAAAACGTGCCCTTTTCTACAAAATGCCGATAAAGGCTCGCCAGAACGTTGCCATTCGTTAACACAAGATTAACCATTAGCCATCATTTGCTCTACAAAGCAAAATTGGTCCTACCAATCTAATAAAAAACGATAAACGCCTCACCCTGGAGAACACCTGCATGCAAGTCTGGCCCCAACTCTACGACCCGCTCGGGAATATCTGGCTGTCGAGCCTGATTGCCGCGATCCCGATCCTGTTCTTCTTCTTCGCGCTGATTAAGCTGCGCATGAAGGGCTACAAAGCCGCGACGCTGACGGTATTTCTTGCCCTGTTGGTCGCGCTGTTTCTGTACCGCATGCCGGTGGACAGAGCGCTTGCCTCAGTAGTTTATGGCTTCTTCTATGGCCTGTGGCCCATCGCCTGGATAATCGTCGCCGCGGTGTTTGTCTACAAGATCTCGGTAAAGACCGGTCAGTTCGACATTATTCGCTCCTCTATCCTGTCGATTACGCCGGATCAGCGTCTGCAAATGCTGATTGTCGGCTTCTCCTTTGGGGCATTTCTCGAAGGTGCCGCAGGGTTTGGCGCGCCGGTCGCCATTACCGCCGCCCTGCTGGTCGGCCTGGGCTTTAAGCCGCTTTATGCCGCCGGTTTGTGTCTGATAGTGAACACCGCGCCGGTCGCCTTCGGCGCAATGGGGATCCCGATTATCGTTGCCGGGCAGGTCACCGGCCTGGACAGCTTCGAGATAGGCCAGATGGTAGGCCGCCAGTTGCCGTTCCTGACGATTATCGTGTTGTTCTGGATCATGGCGATTATGGACGGCTGGCGCGGTATCAAAGAGACCTGGCCGGCGGTGATCGTGGCGGGTGGCTCGTTTGCTATCGCGCAGTATCTCAGCTCCAACTTTATCGGCCCTGAGCTGCCGGACATTATCTCGTCGCTGGTATCGCTGGTGTGCCTGACGGCATTTCTGCGGGTCTGGAAACCGGTGCGTATTTTCCGCTTTGATAGCGAGGGTGCGGCTGAAACCGTGCAAGGGCAGTCCTCGCAGAAATACACCTCCGGGCAGATCCTTAAGGCCTGGATGCCGTTCCTGTTCTTAACGGCCACGGTCACGCTGTGGAGCATCCCGCCGTTTAAAGCGCTGTTCGCCAAAGGCGGCGTGATGGCCGACTGGGTCTATAATTTCTCGGTTCCGTTTCTCGACAATCTGGTGGCCAAAATGCCGCCGGTGGTTGCCGCGAGCGTGCCTTATGCAGCAGTCTTTAAGTTTGACTGGCTGTCGGCCACCGGCACCGCCATCCTGGTCGCGGCGCTGATCTCTGTTGTCTACCTGCGCATGAAGCCAAAAGCGGCGCTGGCGACCTTTGGAGAAACGCTGAAGGAGCTGGCGCTGCCGATTTACTCCATCGGCATGGTGCTGGCGTTTGCTTTTATCTCCAACTATTCCGGGCTGTCGGCCACGCTTGCCCTGGCGCTGGCGCACACCGGCCATGCCTTTACCTTCTTCTCGCCGTTCCTTGGCTGGCTGGGCGTGTTCCTGACCGGGTCGGACACCTCTTCTAACGCGCTGTTTGCCGCCCTACAGGCAACCACCGCGCAGCAGATTGGCGTGTCGGACCTGCTTCTGGTGGCGGCCAACACCACCGGCGGCGTCACCGGCAAGATGATTTCGCCGCAGTCGATAGCCATTGCCTGTGCGGCGGTGGGGCTGGTGGGGAAAGAGTCAGACCTGTTCCGCTTCACCGTGAAGCACAGCCTGATTTTCACCTGCATGGTGGGCGTGATTACCACGCTGCAGGCCTATGTTTTAACCTGGATGATCCCATGACCGAAGCTGTTCCGCGCCTTGCCGACCAGATAGTTGAGCGTGTTAAGGCGCTGATTAATGAACGTAACCTGGAGGCGGGCATGCGGTTGCCCGCCGAGCGCCAGCTGGCCGCCGGGCTGGGCTGTTCGCGCTCGATTTTACGCGAGGCAATTCAGAAGCTGATTGGCGAAGGCGTGCTGGCCAGCCGTCGCGGCGGCGGCACTTATCTGCGCTACCAGACCGAGCAGTGGTCGGAACAGCGCATCGTGCAGCCGCTGAAGACGCTGGTTGAGGGTGACCCCAGTTACCAGTTGGATATCCTCGAAGCGAGACATTCCATTGAAGGCAGCACGGCCTGGTACGCGGCGATGCGAGCGACGCAGGCCGACAAAGAAAAGCTGATCGCCTGTTTTGATGCCACGCTCAAGTTTAAAGAGAGCGACGATCCGGATCTCGCCGCGCAGGCCGACGTTCGTTTTCACCTGGCAATAGCCGAAGCCTCCCACAATATCGTGCTGCTCCAGACCATGCGCGGGTTCTTCGACCTGCTGCAATCTTCGGTGCTCCATAGCCGCCAGCGTATGTACACCGTTCCGGCCATTTTTGCCGGGCTAACCGAGCAGCATGACGAACTGTTGCAGGCGATTCTGGCCGGAGACGCCGAGCGGGCAAGACGAGCCGCCCAGTCGCACCTCGGCTACGTGCACGCCACCATCAAGACCCTGCAGGAAGACGAAGCCCGTCAGGCACGCGTTACCCGCCTCCCGGACGAAGCAAGTGATGAAATAAGGGAAAAGAAACGATGATTATTTCCGCAGCAACCGACTACCGTGCCGCCGCCGAGCGCATTCTGCCGCCATTTTTATTCCACTACATCGACGGTGGGGCCTATGCCGAGCATACCCTGAAGCGCAACGTGGAGGATTTGGCACAGGTGGCGCTCAAGCAGCGCGTACTGAAAAACATGTCGGCGCTGAGCCTGGAAACCAGGCTGTTCAACGAAACGCTGTCAATGCCGGTGGCCCTCGGCCCCGTGGGGCTTTGCGGCATGTATGCGCGCCGGGGAGAAGTTCAGGCCGCAAAAGCCGCCGCGGCGAAAGGCATTCCTTTTACCCTGTCGACGGTGTCCGTTTGCCCCATTGAAGAAGTCGCCCCCGCCATCAGCCGCCCGATGTGGTTCCAGCTCTATGTGCTGAAAGACCGCGGCTTTATGCGCAATGCGCTGGAGCGGGCGAAAGCCGCCGGATGCTCTACGCTGGTGTTTACCGTCGATATGCCAACGCCGGGCGCTCGTTACCGTGACGCCCACTCCGGCATGAGCGGCCCTAACGCGGCAATGCGTCGTTATCTTCAGGCCGTAACGCACCCGCAGTGGGCATGGGATGTCGGCTTAAACGGCCGTCCTCATGATTTGGGCAATATCTCCGCCTATCTCGGTAAACCGACCGGGCTGGAAGATTATATCGGCTGGCTGGCGAACAACTTTGATCCGTCAATATCCTGGAAAGATCTGGAGTGGATCCGCGAGTTCTGGGATGGCCCGATGGTGATTAAAGGGATCCTCGACCCAGAAGACGCCCGCGATGCGGTTCGCTTTGGCGCCGACGGTATTGTGGTGTCTAACCACGGCGGCCGCCAGCTGGACGGCGTGCTCTCTTCCGCTCGCGCCCTGCCCGCCATTGCCGATGCGGTAAAAGGCGATATTACAATTCTGGCTGATAGCGGCATCCGCAACGGCCTGGACGTGGTGCGTATGATTGCGCTGGGCGCCGACACGGTGCTGCTGGGACGCGCCTTCCTGTATGCGCTGGCCACCCACGGCGAGGCTGGCGTCAGCAACCTGCTAAACCTGATTGAGAAAGAGATGCGAGTCGCGATGACGCTGACCGGCGCGAAGTCTATCGCCGGGATTACGCCTGAGCTGCTGGTTCGCCAGGGCTTCTGATCTGCGGCTAGCCTGCAATCTCTGAGAAGTGGATCCCCACCGCATGTAGTACCTTTTTGGTGGTTTTGATGGTGGGGTTTCCACGCTCAGACAGTGTGCGATAAAGCGTTTCTCGGTTTAGATTTGCCGCTCTGGCAATCTCCGTAAACCCGCCTCTGGCCTCCACCAGGCGGCGCATGGCAATAAGAAACATGGCTTCGCCATCTTCACCGTCCAGCCCAATAAAGGCTTCTTTAAGATAGTCCACGGCGAAGGCGTGATCTTCGCGAAGCATATCAATAACCGTTTGATCAAATTCGCTAAATTTCATTTTTTCTCCCTTTATGCTCAAGCCACCATTTTGTAGCGCGTTCGATATCCGCCTGTTGGTCACGTTTATCTCCCCCCGCCAGCAGGAGCCAGACTGCTTTACCGTCCTGGGCGTAATACACCCTGTAACCAGGCCCTTCATCGATGCGCATTTCCCATACGCCTTGCCCGCAGGGTTTACTATCGCCGGGGTTCCCAAAAGAAAGTCGGTCGATCCTCATGACTATTTTGGTTTTTGCTCTCGCATTCTTTAACGCCCGCAGCCAATCCTTGAAAGGCCTTTTTCCTTCTTTCGTTTCGAAGAACGTAATCATGTTCATCCTTGACTCCTTGAGTGTAGCTTTAAAGCAACAAACAAGCACGAACAAAATTTAGTCGCGCTTATTTTTCTCAGGGCAGGCTAACGGATTTTTACTTGAGGCTGATTGAAATCGTTCTTTGGCATGCCGGGATTGCGGCGCAGCTTCCGGGGTTTATGCATGCGGGCACGGGGCTTTCAAAAATATGCCTGAAAGCCCCTGTTTCACTTACTGCACAAATGAGGTCAGGCGATTGAAAATTCCCGGGTCATCGGCGTGGCGGATAATCTGCACGACATCCTCCAGCTTATCGACCTGGCTGACCATCTGCTCCAGCCGCTGGTCGTCCCCCACCTGCAGCCATATGCGGCTCTGATCCCCTTCCTGCAACGGCAGGCAGAGAATGCCTTCCACGTTGAACGCCCGGCGGGCAAACAGGCCGCAGATATGTGACATCACGCCCGGGTGGTTGCGCACCGTAAGCTCCAGAATGACGGTTGATTGTTTTGTGATTGATTGTTTTGTGAAGGATGGTTGCATGGCTTACTCTCCAATCATCTGAGTGTTGGCGGCACCCGGCGGCACCATCGGGTAGACTTTTTCATCGGCGTCGATGCGAACGTGAATCAGGCAAGGCCCTGGACGAGAAATCGCCTCCTGCAGCGCGGCGTGCGGATCCTCCGCCTGGTTCAGGTCACAGGTCGCCAGGCCAAAACCGCGCGCGATGGTAATGAAATCCGTCTTGCCCGGATAAGTCGCGGCAAAGATATTCTGCTGGTAGAACAGCGTCTGCTGCTGGTGCACCAGCCCTAATGCCTGGTTGTTCATCAGGATGATTTTCACATCCAGATTGTTTTCAGCGGCGGTGGCCATTTCCTGGATATTCATCATCAGGCTGCCGTCGCCGGAGAAGCACAGCACCTTGCGGCCAGGCTCAGCCAGCGCCGCGCCAACCGCTGCCGGTAAACCAAAGCCCATGGTGCCCAGCCCGCCCGACGTCAGCCACTGGCGAGGACGATTGAGCGGATAAGCCTGAGCCACCCACATCTGATGCTGGCCTACGTCGGTGGTGACGATAGCTTCATCATCCACGCACGCCGCTGCGGCTTTGATAAGCCCGTAAGGCATCAGCGGGTTGTCCGCGCCCGGCGTGGCAAACGGGAACTCGCGCTGCAAATCGCTCACCGCTTGCAGCCACTCGCTGCGCCGGGAGGCTTTGGTTTGCGGAATAAGCTGGCTCAGGACTTCACGCACGTCGCCGCGAATAGCCACATTCGCCTGCTTAATTTTGCCCAGCTCGGCGCGATCGATATCGACGTGGATAATTTTTGCATTCGGGCAAAACTCTTCGGTTTTACCAATCGCGCGGTCGTCAAAACGTGCGCCAAGCACGATCAGCAGGTCCGCTTCGTGGAGGATAAAGTTGGTGCTGCGCGCCCCGTGCATCCCCAGCATTCCCAGGGAAAGTGGATGCTTCGCGGGGATGGTGCCCAGCGCCATCAGCGTCATGGTTGTCGGCAGCCCGGCACGCTCAGCCAGCTCACGCGCCTGCTCCGCCGCGCCTGCGCTGATGATACCGCCGCCCAGGTAAAGCACCGGACGTTTGGCTTCGTTGATCATCGCCGCCGCACGGGCGATGTCCTGATGGTCAAAGGCCGGTGCGGCCGAAGGCGCTGCAACCGCTGGCAGTTCGGCAATGTCGATTTCAGCGGTCTGAATGTCTTTTGGAATATCGATCCATACCGGACCAGGACGACCAGACTGCGCAATGCGGAAGGCGTCGGTAATCACCTGCGGCAGCTCGCTGATGCTGCGCACCAGGTAGTTATGTTTAGTGATAGGAATGGAGATGCCGTAGGTATCAACTTCCTGGAAAGCATCGGCGCCAATCATCGAGGTTGGTACCTGGCCGGTGATACAAACCAGCGGGATGGAGTCGAGACGCGCGTCGGCGATGGCGGTAACCAGGTTAGTGGCGCCTGGCCCGCTACAGGCAATGCAGACCGCCGGTTTGCCGCTGGTACGCGCCATGCCCTGCGCCATAAATCCCGCGCCCTGCTCGTGGCGAGCCAGTACGTGGCGAATGCGGGTGCTTTGGCTCAGGGCATTGTAGAGCGGCAGAACGGTGCCGCCTGGAATGCCGCTAACCGTGGTAATCCCGTGATGCTCCAGCATTTTTACAATCAGCTGAGCGCCGGTGATGCGTTGTGAGGGTGTGTCCGAAATTGCCATGCTCCAGTCCTTCTAATAAGCCGGTTCGCTTCTGGGCAGGCACTTAAAACAAGAAACCCCGCCCGGTTTGCGCCGGCGGGGTTTGGAATCGATGCGTTGATTCAGTCCCTACGGCGCATTGCCGACGACCACCACCACACGCACGACGACCACCGCGGCTGGTAGCGCGGTAAGTAGTAGGGTCGAAGTTGGCAGGGAATGGGTCATGGGTTTCCTGAATCTGTGTTAAAAGTCGTCATTGATAAAATCACACTCGCCGGTTTCGCACAACAGGATTTTTGCTGGCCGCTAAAAAACGAGCGAAATGTCACATTTTTGTTAAATGCTAAGTTCTAGCAGCAGCGTCCGCCGCCTTTACCGCCGTAGCGCGCATCCTGACGTTCGCGGAAAAACTCTTCATAGGTCATGGGAGTTTGCTCCGGATGGGTCTGGCGTATGTGCTGCACGTAGTTGTCGTAATCGGGTACGCCAATCATCAGTTTTGCGGCCTGGCCGAGGTATTTCCCGGCTTTGGCGAGATTATCGAACATAGTGTCTCCAGTAGGTGGCCCCTCACCCCGGCCCTCTCCCCAAAGGGGAGAGGGGGAATAAAGAAACTCAGCCTATCCCCTCTCCCAAAGGGGGGGGGAATAAAGATGCCTGATCTATCCCCTCTCCCTTCCAGG
>NZ_JACARU010000092.1:0-60975 GCF_013386425.1 Cedecea sp. P7760
GCCCTCTCCCAGAGGGAGAGGGGGAAAACAACCTATGGGGGGATTTGTTTGTTCCCTCTCCCTTTTAGGGAGAGGGTTAGGGTGAGGGTAAACCAGAGGCGATGACTTGCCTGTCTGGCATTTAAGACTCAAGCGGTAAAATCACCGTTCAGGCGGGCAACGAGGGTGAGGATCGAGTAGCGGGCAACGGTCTGCTGATGCTGGTTGGTGATATCCACCGCCCATTCCACCACGCCAACCGGCTTATCTTCCGCCGTTTTCTGCGGTTTGGCGGTTTTACGTTTGCAGGTCAGGCGCACCTGAATCGTATCGTCGATTTTTACCGGCTCGATAAAGCGCAGGTTTTCCATGCCATAGTTGGCAATCACCGGCCCGACGCCGGGGTCAACAAACAGTCCGGCGGCGGCGGACACCACAAAGTAGCCGTGCGCCACGCGTTCGCCAAAGAAAGATTCTGCTGCGCCAATTTTATCGGTATGGGCATAGAAACGGTCGCCGCTCAGGTTGGCAAAGTTGGCGATGTCGGCTTCCGTAACGGTGCGGCGGGCGGTGAGAATGCTTTCCCCGATACGCAGCTCCTCAAAATGTTTGCGGAACGGATGCACGGCATCTTCGTGAACTTTAGCGCCGTAGTTCCATTGTCCGCTAACGGCGGCAAGCATCGTCGGGCTGCCCTGAATGGCGGTGCGCTGCATATAGTGTTTCACCGCACGCAGGCCGCCCAGCTCTTCGCCGCCGCCCGCACGGCCTGGGCCGCCGTGAACCAGCATTGGGAGCGGCGATCCGTGCCCGGTGGACTCCACCGAGGACTCCTCGTTCAGCACCTGAATACGTCCATGAGCGCGAGCCGCACCGAGAATAAATTCACGTGCAGTTTGCTCATCGGCGGTGACCAGCGTCCCGGCAAGGCTGCCCTGGCCGGCGCGAGCCAGCGCCATAGCGTGTTCAGCATCACGGTACGGCATCACGGTGGCAACCGGGCCGAAGGCCTCAAGCTCGTGCACCGCAGGCGTTTCATCCGGCTGCTGGCAAAGCAAAAGAGTAGGCGGGAAGAACGCGCCCGGCTGAGCGAGATCTGCTTTACCGCCAAGCACGGCTTCGCATCCGGCGGCAATCAATTGGTCAACTTTACGCTGCACGTCATCCCGCTGTTCAAGGCTGACCAGCGCCCCCATGCGCACGCCTTCCACCGCCGGGTCGCCTGGTTGAATTTTCCCCAGTTTTGCCTTCAGCGCTTCGATCACCGAACCCAAATGGTTTTGCGGCACGATAATCCGGCGAATCGCGGTACATTTTTGCCCGGCCTTGGCGGTCATTTCACGCACGACTTCGCGCACAAACAGCGCAAATTCAGGCTGCTCAGGCGTCACATCTTCTGCCAGCACGCAGCAGTTCAGCGAATCCGCTTCCATGGTAAATGGAATAGAACGGGCAACGATATTTGAGTGACAACGTAACTTTTGTCCGGTGCTGGCCGAGCCGGTAAACGTCACCACATCCTGCTCATCTAAATGCTCGAACAGGTCACCCACGCCGCCGCAAATCAGGCCGATCGCCCCATCCGGCACCAGGCCGGATTCAACTATCGCTTTGACCATCGCCTGGGTTAGCTGCGCGCTGGCCGTGCCGGGTTTAACGATCGCGGGCATACCGGCCAGCCAGGTCGGGGCCAGCTTCTCGAGCATCCCCCAGCAGGGGAAGTTAAACGCGTTGATGTGCAGCGCCACGCCGGACTTCGAGGTGAGCACGTGGCGGGCGGCGAATCCGCCCTGTCTGGAGAGCGGAATCAACTCGTCTTCCGGCCACAGCGTGTCATCCGGCAGCTCGCGGTTGCCCATTCCGGCGTAGGTAAACAGCGTACCGATCCCGCCTTCAATGTCTACCCAGCTATCGGCGCGGGTCGCCCCGGTTTGGTACGAAACCTCGTAGAACGCCTCTTTCTGCGCCAGCAAATGCTTCGCCACGGCTTTTAACATTGCGGCGCGCTGGATAAACGTCATCGCCTGCAGTGCCTTGCCGCCTTGTTCAATAGCGAAGCGTTTTGCCGCCGCCATGTCCGCGCCTTCGCTGGTTACCTGCCACAGCGGTTCGCCGCTAACGGCATGAAAAATGGTTCTTTCTTTACCCTGGCCGCTAAACCACGTCCCGGACAGATAGCTGGTTAACTTTTTCATCTCACTCTCCATTACATTCTGCATTTAATGCTTACAGTGTTTGTTTTGTGAATCATAAAAATCAAGCTGTAATTTAATAAATTGTTAACGGCGTGACGGGGTGTGATTTTTGTTATTGATTTATATCAATGATAAATAGGGTTTTAGCGAAATTTTACGTGATAAGCCTCACAAACATGCGGTGTAATCTTTGCGATCTTCGTTAACTTATCTGTAACTTTTAATCATGATGTGATTCGTTATATCACAATGTTTAGGTTTAAATTGAATCATAAGGTGATGCCGTGACAGAACAAGAACGCTTTGACGAGCGCATCCAGCAGGAAACCGCCATAGAGCCGCAGGACTGGATGCCGGAGGCTTACCGCAAAACGCTGATCCGCCAGATAGGCCAGCATGCGCACTCGGAAATTGTCGGCATGCTGCCGGAAGGCAACTGGATAACGCGTGCGCCCAGCCTGCGCCGCAAGGCCATTCTGCTGGCCAAAGTGCAGGATGAAGCCGGGCACGGCCTGTATCTCTACAGCGCCGCCGAAACCCTGGGCTGCGCCCGGGAAGATATCTACCAGAAGATGCTCGACGGCAAGATGAAGTACTCCTCCATCTTTAACTATCCGACGCTCAACTGGGCCGACATTGGGGTTATTGGCTGGCTGGTTGACGGAGCCGCTATCGTCAACCAGGTCGCGCTGTGCCGGACTTCTTACGGCCCTTACGCCCGTGCGATGGTGAAAATCTGTAAAGAAGAAAGCTTCCACCAGCGTCAGGGGTTTGAAGCCTGCAACGTGCTGGCGAAGGGCAGCCCGGAACAGCGCCAGATGCTGCAGGACGCCATTAACCGCTTCTGGTGGCCGGCGCTGATGATGTTCGGGCCCAACGACGACAACTCGCCGAACAGCGCCCAAAGCCTCGCCTGGAAAATCAAACGCTTCGGTAACGACGAGCTGCGCCAGCGCTTTGTCGACAACACGGTGCCGCAGGTAGAGCTGCTGGGCATGACCGTGCCGGATCCCGATCTGCATCTGGATGAGGCTACCGGCCACTACCGCTTTGGCGACATTGACTGGCAGGAATTTAACGAAGTAGTGGCCGGGCGCGGCTTATGCAACGAAGAGCGCCTTGCCGCCAAGCGTAAAGCCTGGGAAGAGGGGGCATGGGTGCGCGAAGCCGCCCTTGCGTATGCCGAAAAACAACAGGCCCGCACCGCCGCCTGAAGGAGTAAGAGATGAGCAAAATTTACTGGCCGCTGTACGAAGTGTTTATCCGTAATAAAAAGGGGCTGTCCCACCGCCATGTCGGCAGCCTGCACGCGGCCGACGACCAGATGGCGCTGGAAAACGCCCGCGACGCGTACACCCGTCGCAGCGAAGGCTGCTCCATCTGGGTGGTGAAAGCGAGCGAAATCGTGGCCTCGCAGCCGGAAGAACGCCCGGAATTTTTCGACCCGGCAGACAGCAAAGTCTACCGCCACCCGACGTTTTACACGCTGCCTGACGGCATCGAGCACATGTGAGGCCGCCAATGACACTCGATCCTGTAGCGACCTACAGCCTGCGCCTCGGCGACACCTGCCTTGTCCTCGCCCAGCGCCTGAGCGCCTGGTGCGGTCATGCGCCGGAGCTGGAAATTGACCTCGCGCTGGCCAACATTGGCCTAGACCTGCTCGGCCAGGCACGCAACTTCCTGACCTATGCCGCCGGGCGGGAAGGTGAGCACCTCGATGAAGACAGGCTGGCCTTTGGGCGTGATGAACGTGAATACCGCAACCTGCTGCTGGCGGAACAGCCCAACGGTGATTTTGCCGAAACGCTGGTGCGACAGTATCTGCTGGATGCGTGGCACGTCTCGCTGTTCAGCCGCCTGGTAGAAAGCAAAGATCCGCAGCTGGCGGCCATCGCAGCTAAAGCGATTAAAGAAGTGCGCTATCACCTGCGTTTCAGCCGCGGCTGGCTGGTTCGCTTGGGCAACGGCACCGAGCTTTCGCAGGCAAAAGCGCAAAGCGCTGTGAACAAACTGTGGCGCTTCAGCGGCGAGATGTTTGTCGCCGATGAGCTGGAAACGACGCTGGCAGAGCAGGGGATCGCGGTCGATCCGCTTAGCCTCAAAGCCGAATGGCTGCAAGAAGTCAGCGCCGGACTGAGCGATGCCTCGCTGCAGGCCCCGGCAGAACAGCCATACCGCACCGGCGGTAAGCAAGGCTTACACACCGAACACCTCGGCCCGCTGCTGGCTGAAATGCAGTACCTGCAGCGCGCTTACCCGAACCAGCAGTGGTAAGGAGAAGAGAATGCAAACCGCCACGCTTCAGCCCGCCGCCGTCCGCGACGTCTGGCGTCTGCTGAGTCAAATCAGCGACCCGGAAATCCCGGTGCTGACCATCACCGACCTTGGCATGGTACGCAGCGTAGAACACGGCGAGGACGGCTGGCATATCGGCTTCACGCCGACGTATTCAGGTTGCCCGGCGACCGAGTTCTTGCTCGCCGCCATCCGGGAAGCGATGGAGGGTGCAGCCCTAAGCCCGGTGCATATCAAGCTGGTTTTGCATCCCGCCTGGACGACGGACTGGATGTCGTCGGAGGCCAAAACCAGGCTGCGCGAATACGGCATCAGCCCGCCGCAGGGGCATGCCTGCCACGCGACTGTCGCCGCCCAGGTGACCTGCCCGCGCTGCGGGAGCGAACACACTTCGCTCATCAGTGAATTCGGCTCCACGGCCTGTAAAGCGCTTTATCGCTGCAACACCTGCCGGGAACCCTTTGATTACTTTAAATGTATTTGAGGATGCCATGACGACGTTTCATTCCCTGAAAGTGGCACGTATCGAACCTGAAACCGCAGAGGCGGTAGCCATTACGTTTGCGGTGCCGGACGCGCTGCGTGGGCAATATCGATTTCGCCCCGGCCAGCATCTCACGCTGAAAGCCCGCCTGGGCGATGAAGAGCTGCGCCGCTGTTATTCCATCTGTCGCTCGGACAATCCGGGTGAGATCTGCGTCGCGGTCAAAGCCATTGAAGGCGGCCGTTTCTCGCAGTACGCGGTCAGTGATTTAGCCGCCGGCATGTCGCTGGAAGTGATGGTGCCGCAGGGGACGTTTGGCTATCAGCCGGAAGCGGAAACTCGCGGGAACTATCTGGCACTGGCGGTGGGCTCCGGCATTACGCCGATGCTGGCGATTATCGGCGCCACGCTTGCCACGGAGCCACAAAGCAGCGTGACGCTGGTCTACGGCAACCGCAGCAGCGCCAGCATGATGTTCCGCCAGGCGCTGGCCGACCTGAAAGACCGTTACCCCCAGCGTCTGCAGCTGATTTACCTGTTCAGCCAGGAAAAATCGGACAGCGAATTGCTCAGTGGCCGCCTGGACGGCGCGAAGCTAAAACAGCTCGGCGACCATCTGCTGGACGTCAAAGGCTTTGACCGCACCTTTATCTGTGGCCCGCAAAGCATGATGCAGGCAGCCGAAGCCACGCTGAAAGAGATGGGCGTGGCGCAGCAGGATATTTACCTCGAACACTTCAACACGCCGGGCGTTACGCCGGGCGCTCGTTCACGTGCTCAGGCGGCCGGTAAAACCGTGATCCTGCGCCAGGACGGTGTGGATCGCCAGATTACCCTGACCGCCGGGGACGAAAGCATTCTCGACGCGGCGCTGCGCCAGGGCGCGGATCTGCCGTATGCCTGCAAAGGCGGCGTCTGCGCCACCTGCCGCTGCAAGGTACTGCGCGGCGAAGTGGAAATGGGCGTCAACTACAGCCTCGAGCCGGATCAACTGGCCGCAGGCTACGTGCTGAGCTGCCAGGCGCTGCCGAAGGGCGACGACGTGGTGCTCGATTTTGACGCGCAGGGGCTGTGATGAGCGAACTTCTAAGCCAACAGAGCGGCCGGGTGCTGACCCTGACGCTGAACCGCCCGCAGGCTCGCAATGCGCTCAACAACGCCCTGCTGACGCAGATCGCCGAAGCGCTGGAAGCCGCGCAGCAGGACGAATCCATCGGTGCCGTCGTTATCACCGGCAATGAGCGCTTTTTTGCCGCCGGAGCGGACTTAAAAGAGATGGCGAGTCGGGATATGCCCGCCACGCTGAACGATCCCCGGCCCCAGCTTTGGGCGCGCATTGAACGCTTTCCAAAACCGCTGATGACCGCCGTCAACGGCTATGCGCTCGGCGCAGGCTGCGAGCTGGCGCTGCTGAGCGACATCATTGTCGCCGGGGATAACGCACGCTTCGGCCTGCCGGAAATCACGCTGGGGATTATGCCCGGCGCGGGCGGCACCCAGCGGCTTATCCGCAGCGTAGGCAAGGCGCTGGCTTACCGCATGGTGCTCAGCGGTGAGGCTATCGATGCAGAGCAGGCTTTACGTGCCGGGCTGGTTGCCGAAGTACATCCTGCTGCGCTGACGCTTGAATACGCGCAGAAACTTGCCGCAAGCATTGCTCGTCATGCACCCCTTGCGCTGCAGGCCGCGAAAAACGCGCTTCAACAGGCGCAGAACACGGGCCTTAGCCAGGGCCTGCTGCAGGAACGCCAGCTGTTTACGCTGCTCGCCGCCACCGAAGATCGTCAGGAAGGCATCGCCGCTTTTCTGGAAAAACGACCTGCTGAATTCAAAGGACGTTAATCATGAGTTTTATTGTTAGCGATGTGCAAAACGGGGTGATGACCCTGACCCTGAACCGCCCGGAGCGGCTGAACAGCTTTAACGACGAGATGCATCGCCAGCTGGCGGAAATCCTGACCCAGGCCGAAAGGGATGAAACCATCCGCTGCCTGCTGATCACCGGGGCGGGGCGTGGCTTCTGCGCCGGGCAGGATCTCAACGACCGTAACGTTGACCCAGGCGGCGACGCGCCGGATCTCGGTTATTCGGTTGAAACCTTTTACAACCCGCTGCTGCGCCGCCTGGCGAAGTTGCCGAAGCCGGTGATTGCAGCGGTCAACGGCGTCGCGGCTGGTGCCGGAGCCACGCTGGCGCTGGGCTGCGACATGGTTATCGCCGCGCGTTCGGCAAAATTCATTATGTCTTTCAGCAAGCTGGGGCTGGTGCCCGACTGCGGCGGCACCTGGTTCTTACCCCGCCTGACCGGGCGGGCACGCGCTATGGGGCTGGCATTACTTGGCGACACGCTGAGCGCGGAACAGGCGCATGAGTGGGGCATGATCTGGCAGGTGGTGGATGACGAACAGCTAGGCGATACCGCCCGCCAGCTGGCTCAACACTTTGCTACCCAGCCGACCTTTGGCCTGGGCCTTATCAAAAAAGCGCTTTACGCCTCGGAAACCAACACTCTGGATGCCCAGCTAGACCTGGAGCGCGATTATCAGCGCCTGGCCGGCCGCAGCGAAGACTATCGCGAAGGGGTTTCTGCTTTTCTGGCGAAGCGCCCGGCGACCTTTAAGGGGAAATGAGCATGCTGACACCTGATGCTGTTATAGCGGTGATAGGCAGCGGCACCATGGGCGCAGGTATTGCGCAGGTGGCCGCCAGCGCGGGCCATGCCGTCTGGCTGTATGACATTCAGCCCGGTGCGGCAAAGCGCGCAATTGACGGCATTGACACCGCGCTAAGCGCCCGCGTTGCCAAAGGTAAGCTGGATGATGCCAGCCGTCAGTCAACGCTTGCCCGGCTGCATCCGGCAGAAACGCTGGCAGATTTGGCTCAGGCTGAGCTGGTGATTGAGGCGGCGGCCGAACAAATTGACATCAAGCAGGCGATCTTCCGCGATTTAGCGGCGGTGTGCGGCGCTGATACCGTCTTTGCCAGCAATACCTCCTCCATTTCCATCACCGCTATTGCCAGCGGAATCAGCCACCCGGCACGCGTGGTCGGGCTGCATTTCTTTAACCCTGCGCCGGTGATGAAGCTGGTGGAGGTGGTCAGCGGCCTGGAAACCTCGCCGGAAATTGCCGAGCGGCTTTGTGAACTGGCGCTGCGCTGGGGAAAACAGCCGGTACGTTGCCATTCCACGCCCGGCTTTATCGTTAACCGCGTGGCGCGGCCGTTCTATGCCGAAGCCTGGCGTGCGCTGGAGGAGCAGGTGGCTCCGGCTGCGGCCATCGATGCGGCTTTACGCGACGGTGCGGGCTTCCCTATGGGGCCGCTGGCGTTAACCGATCTGATTGGCCAGGACGTCAACTTCGCCGTGACCTGCTCGGTGTTTAACGCTTTCTGGCAGGAGCGCCGCTTCCTGCCTTCCTTAACCCAGCAGGAGCTGGTGCTGGGCAAGCGCCTGGGCAAGAAAACCGGGCAGGGCGTTTACCGCTGGCCGCTTGAGGCGAAGCCGGAGTACCAGCCCCAGATGTCCGAAGAATTTGCCGCAAAACAGGTTACGCAGTCCGGCAAAACGCTTGAGCTTGACGGCATTGTGGTCGCCATTACCAGCGGTATGACCGCCACTGCCATGTCAGCCGAACTGAAACGTCCGGTGGTGCTGCGGGACAGGCTGGCCGAGTCCGCTCTGGAAGTGCTGGCGCCTTCGGCTTCAGTGACGCCGCAGCAGTTGGCAAAGGTGACCCATTACTTCCAGCGGCAGGGTAAGCAGGTGCTGGTGATTAACGACTACCCAGGCATGCTGGCCTGGCGCACGGTGGCGATGCTGGCCAACGAGGCGCTGGACGCGCTGCAGAAAGGCGTGGCCGGAGAAGCGGATATCGATACCGCCATGCAGCTCGGCGTTAACTATCCGCAGGGGCCACTGGCCTGGGGAGCGCGGCTGGGCTGGCAAAATGTCTTAACGCTGCTGGAAAACCTCCAGCGCCACTACGGCGAAGAGCGTTACCGCCCGACGTCTTTACTGCGCCAGCGCGCGCTGCTGGAGAATCAACATGAGCACTAATGCCTGGGATAACGCTCGCCTGATGTACGCGCGCGACAACTGCGCCAAACAAATGGGGATTGAAGTTATTGAGATGGGCGACGGTTTTGCGCTGCTCACCATGACCATCACCGAAGCGATGCTCAACGGGCACCAGACCTGCCACGGCGGGCAGCTGTTTACCCTGGCCGATACCGCCTTTGCCTACGCCTGCAACAGCCAGGGGCTGGCGGCCGTAGCATCCGGTTGCAGCATTGAATTTCTGCGCCCCGGCAAGGCGGGCGATCGGCTAAAAGCGGTGGCGCATGTTCGTCAGCAGGGGCGCCAGACCGGCGTCTACGACATCGAAATTATTAATCAGGATGAGAAGACGCTGGCGCTGTTTCGCGGCCGCGCCCATCGCATCGGTACGACGCTTTCAGGAGTAAAATTATGAGTCAGGCTTTTATTTGCGATGGCGTGCGTACTCCGATTGGCCGCTACGGCGGGGCGCTTTCTGGCGTGCGGGCGGATGACCTCGCCGCGTTGCCGTTAAAAGCGCTGCTGGCACGTTACCCAAATCTGGACTGGAGCGCCGTGGACGACGTGATCTTCGGCTGCGCGAACCAGGCCGGGGAAGATAACCGCGACGTGGCGCGCATGGCAACGCTGCTGGCGGGTATACCTGTCGACGTTCCGGGCACAACCATTAACCGCCTGTGCGGTTCCGGGCTGGATGCCGTGGGCTTTGCCGCTCGCGCCATTAAAGCCGGTGATGCGCAGCTGATGCTGGCGGGCGGCGTGGAATCCATGTCCCGTGCGCCGTTTGTGATGGGCAAAGCCAGCTCGCCGTTCCAGCGTCAGGCGGAGATGTTTGACACCACCATCGGCTGGCGTTTTGTGAACCCGCTCATGGCCGCGCAATTTGGTACTGACAGCATGCCGGAAACGGCAGAGAATGTAGCGGAATTGTTAAAAATAAGCCGCGAAGACCAGGACCGATTTGCCTTTCGCAGCCAGCAGCGTACCGCCCGCGCGCAGCAAAAGGGCATTCTGGCCGAAGAGATCGTGCCGGTCAGGCTCAGCGGGCGCAAAGGGGCTGTGACCGAAATGCGTGATGACGAGCATCCGCGCGCAGAAACCACGCTTGAGCAGCTGGCGGCGCTAAAAACGCCGTTCCGCGCCAACGGCGTAGTGACGGCGGGCAATGCTTCCGGCGTGAACGACGGGGCGGCGGCGCTGATTATCGCCAGCGAAGCCGCCGCGCTGCGGCACGGGCTGACTCCCAGGACGCGTATTGTCGCCATGGCGACGGCGGGCGTAGAGCCGCGTTTGATGGGGCTGGGGCCGGTTCCGGCGGTGCGAAAAGTGCTGGAAATTGCCGGGCTAAGCATCCACGACATGGACTTAATTGAACTAAACGAAGCCTTCGCCGCGCAGGCGCTCGCCGTGCTTCGCCAACTGGGGCTCCCGGATGATGCCCCGCATGTGAATCCTAACGGCGGCGCGATTGCGTTAGGACACCCGCTGGGGATGAGCGGAGCCAGACTGGCGTTAACGGCCAGCCTGGAGCTGCACCGGCGCGGCGGGCGGTATGCCCTTTGCACCATGTGTATCGGTGTGGGTCAGGGCATTGCCCTGATCCTTGAGCGTGTGAGCTAGTCAAACCTGCGAGTACCCTAATAATGATAACCTCTGAAACCAAGCTGGAACCGATTGAAACCGCGTCGCTGGATGAGCTGCAGGCCCTGCAAACGCAGCGCCTGAAATGGACGCTTAACCACGCTTATAACAACGTCCCGATGTATAAGCGCAAATTTGACGCCGTGGGCGTGCACCCTGACGATTTTAAAGAGCTGAAAGACATTCGCCTGTTCCCTTGCACCACCAAGCAGGATCTGCGCGATAACTATCCTTTTGATACTTTCGCCGTGCCGATGGAGCAGGTCGTTCGTATTCACGCTTCTTCCGGGACGACGGGCAAACCTACGGTTGTGGGTTACACCCAAAACGACATTGATAACTGGGCTAACCTGGTGGCGCGTTCGCTGCGAGCCGCAGGCGGGACGCCAAAAGATAAAATTCACGTTTCCTACGGCTACGGCCTGTTTACCGGCGGGCTGGGCGCGCACTATGGCGCAGAGCGCCTTGGGGCGACCGTTATCCCGATGTCCGGCGGCCAGACTGAAAAACAGGCGCAGCTGATCCGCGATTTTCAGCCGGACATGATCATGGTCACGCCGTCCTGGTGCCTGAACCTGATTGAAGAGCTGGAACGCCAGATGGGCGGTGACGCCAGCGGCTGCTCGCTGCGCGTGGGCGTTTTTGGCGCGGAGCCGTGGACCAAAGCCATGCGGGCAGAAATTGAACGCCGCTTGGGCATCACCGCGCTGGATATTTACGGCCTGTCAGAAGTGATGGGGCCGGGCGTGGCGATGGAGTGCCTGGAGTCGCGTGATGGCCCGACGATCTGGGAAGACCATTTCTACCCGGAAATCGTAGATCCGCAGGGCGGCGTGCCGCTGGAAGACGGCGAGCACGGCGAGCTGCTGTTCACCACGTTAACCAAGGAAGCGCTGCCGGTTATCCGTTACCGCACCCGCGACTTAACTCGCCTGCTGCCCGGCAGCTCACGTACCATGCGCCGTATGGACCAGATTACCGGCCGTTCCGACGACATGCTGATCATTCGCGGCGTGAACGTATTCCCGTCCCAGCTGGAAGAAGAGATCCTGAAATTCCAGCACCTGGCGCCGCATTACCAGCTGGAGGTGCATCGTCGTGGGCATCTTGACACTCTGGCGATCAAGGTAGAGCTGAAGGAGAGCAGCCTGTATCTCAGTCACGAACAGCGCTGTGGGGTTTGCCACGAGCTGCGGCATCGCATTAAGTCTATGGTAGGGATTTCAACGGATATCACCATCGTGAACTGCGGCAGCCTGCCTCGTTCTGAAGGCAAAGCAATCCGGGTTTGCGACCTGCGTCAGGCGGCTAATCATTAACTATACGTGACTTTGTCACTAATGACGGGCCGATGGATAACCTTCCACGGCCCGTATTTCTTCCCGGCCGCAGTAATTGCAAATCTTTTTGTCTTCTTACATGAGATCGGAAAGCCTTTGTACCGGTGCAAAGGCTTTCACCGTTGGGCAGGAACTGGTGACGCACACAGATTGATTTAACTTATTGTTTTTAATAATGTATTTATCGACTAAAGTTATTCCGTTCACCTATAGTTCGATTTTCCCTGCACGTTCAGAGCACGGTGAACGTGTCCGGGGGACAAATCTTCCCCTCACCCCAGCCCTCTCCCCAAAGGGGCGAGGGAGAAAGTTAGTTAAACGGCTCGCCCAGCGTCAGCATCAGACGGTTTGCCCAGGCGAAAAAGGCCGTGGACTGCACCAAATCCAGAAGCTCAAGCTCGCTTAATCCCAGTTCTCTCAGGGCTTGTATCTGTTGAGCATTGGCGCTCGCTGGGGTGGAGGATAATGCCGCAGAAAAGTTAATTTCGGCCTGCCAGCGAGGGGACTGTCCATCGCTCAGCGTCCCGCCCGGTTCGATGGCGAGCAAACGTTCGATGGCTTCGTTATGTTTTGAAAGCTGGCTGGCCTTGCGGGCGTGAACCGACGCGCAGTAAATGCAGCCGTTTACCTTGCTGGCAACCGTGGCGGCAAGCTCGCGTTCGGCACGGGGCAAACCGCCCGGCGTGTAGAAAATCCCTTTGTCGGTAAGGGTACGCTGCTCCAGCACCGGCAGGTTGCGTCCCAGCAGACGGAAATAATCCGAGTCCTGGTGCCCGAAGCGCTTGAGCGTTTCCTGCTGCTCCGGGCCGTATTCCGCATAAGGCAGGGCGGCTATCCACGGTTCCCAGTTAAGCTCGGCCTGGGTAAACGCCACCGGGGCGGATTTGCCGCTGGCGGTGAGCGGCTGTCGGTGCCACTCTCCGGCAGCCGGAATGCGCACCTGTTCGCCGTCTACCGGCTGGCCGCCAATCAGGCGCAGCCCGCGTAGCAGGCGGCTCTGAAAGGCCACGAAGCCAATAATTTGTGACAGCGTCACCACTTCTTCTTCGCTAAAACCCGCCTGAGTCAGGGCGTTGACGTCCTGCGGGCCAGCCTGTACCGGCTGAAAACTTAGCCGCTCAGCATGATCGAGCAGCGTGCTAAAGCGTTCGCTGGCGGGTTTGCCTGCCAGACGCCGGGTGTAATGGTCCGTGAGCCGGGCATCGTCGTGCCATTCCGCCACTCGTCTGGCGAGATGAAGCCTTTCCACTAACGTCAGGCCACTTGCGCTGGTTTCGCCGAAAAGCGCCTCGTAGCTGCCCTGCGCGTGGCTTGTTGCGGCTTCGCGAATTTCCCGAGCCTCAGCAAGCGAGGCGCCGGGGATAATGTCTGCCAGCTGATTGAGCAGGTCCGAATGACTCATAATGACTCCTTAGACAGTGAAGATGTAGCGGTTGGGCGGGCGCTGCTGCGAACCCAGCCGAGCGCCGGGGCAACCTGCTGCGCGAGCAGTTCGATGGAGCGCAAAATGTAGGCGTGCGGCGGATCGATGGAATGCACCTGGAACGAAAGATCGGTCACGCGCTGGAGCGTGCCGTCGCGGAGCAGTGAGGCAATAACCTGCTGCGGCGTGCCCAGGTGAACGTCAAACGCGGCAATATGGCTATCCAGCGTGTCGCCCAAAACCGGGTGTCCCTGCGCCCGGTGCTGTTCTGCCTGCTGGCGCAGTCCTCTTGCCGCGAGCTGCCTCGCCAGTTCGGCGTCGTCAGTGACAAAACCGGTTCTTGAGCCCAGGATGCGCGGCTCAACACCTTCGGGCAAGGCGTCCAGATAGGCATCAATGATTGGGTTTTGAATCTCATCCAGCGGGGTATCCAGCGCGTCGACCGGACGAGGTTGGGTGCGGGAAAGCATCAGCCCGTCACCCGCTTTTCCCGCTCGCGCGCCGCCATCGACGGAAAACGTCGCCTGCCAGATACGGTTTTTTAGCTGCGGTGAGGCCGGGTAAAGGTGGTTATCCGTGCCCGCAAGCGGCTCATCGTTCAGGGCCGAGCGCAGTATTGCGAGATTGTCGGCGTAAATTTTTCCCCTTTCCGCGCTCTGTAGTCCAAACGCCGGGAAAGAACCCGGCGTGCCGCCTGAACCGACGCCAAGCTCAAAGCGCCCGCCGCTGAGCAGATCCAGCACGACCGCGTCTTCCGCTACGCGCAGCGCAGACTCCATCGGCAGGGTAATAATGCCCGTGCCAAGCCGTATGCGCCGGGTGTGCGCCGCCACGTGGCTCAGAAAAACCAGCGGGGCAGGCAGGCCACCCTCGGCTTCGTGAAAGTGGTGCTGTGCTACCCAGGCGGCGTCGAAACCGTGCCATTCGGCGTGAATAATTTGCTCCGTTGCCAGCCGATAGCGTTCGGCGGCCGGGGCGTGGTCAAGCAGGCGAGTAAAAAAGCCCAGTCGTTTAATGGTCATGCAACGTCCTTATGGCCGGAGCCAATATCGGGAATAGCGTTAAGCAGCTGCCAGGTATAATCGCTGGCCGGGGCGTTAAATACGTCGGCAATCGGGCCGTTATCCACCAGCTCACCGGCGCGCAGAACAGAAACGCTGTGCGCCAGCTGGCGGACGGTGGCGAGGTCGTGAGAAATAAACAGGTAAGTCAGGCCGAGCTGCCGCTGTAAGTCGTCGAGCAGGCGTAAAATTTGCGCCTGCACCGTCACATCCAGCGCAGAGGTGGCCTCATCCAGCACCAGAATTTGTGGCTCCAGAATCAGCGCGCGAGCAATGGCGACGCGCTGGCGCTGCCCGCCAGAAAGCTCGCGAGGTTTACGGGTTAATGCCTCAAGCGGGAGCGCAACGCGTTCGGTGATGGCTTCAACTTTGGCGCGCCGCTCGGCCTTCGACAGCTTGCCGAAATTAAGCAGCGGCTCTTCAATGATGCGAAATAGCGTCTGGCT
The DNA here is from genome assembly GCF_013386425.1 of Cedecea sp. P7760. Classification (NCBI taxonomy): domain Bacteria; kingdom Pseudomonadati; phylum Pseudomonadota; class Gammaproteobacteria; order Enterobacterales; family Enterobacteriaceae; genus Cedecea; species Cedecea sp. P7760. Next base: position 14,925 of record NZ_JACARU010000092.1, read on the forward strand.
CGGATCCAGCGAGGCAAAAGGGTTCTGATAAACCAGCTGAATTTTTTGCCGGAGCTGACGGCGGGCCTCCGGGCTGAGATCGGTGGTGTCGATGCCGTCAATCAGCACTTTCCCGGCGTCCGGCTTCTGGAAGCCAAGCAGAATACGCGCCAGCGTCGATTTACCAGAACCGGACTCGCCGACCAGCGCGTGGGTGGTGCCTTTGGCCACTGTAAATGAAACGTCGTCCAGCGCCCGCAGCGTCTGGGCGCTGTCTTTGCCAAGCGAAAAATGCTGACTCAGATTACGGATCTCAATTGCGGCGGTTTGCGGGGCGCGTAGCGGCCAGGGGCGCAGCGTGCGCGACAGGCCAGGCGCATCGGCAAACAGCTGGCGGGTATAAGGATTTTTAGGGTACTTCACCACTTCAGCGGTCGGGCCGGACTCCTGGATTCGCCCGTCACGGAACACCAGAATACGGTCGGAACGCTGGGCGGCCAGCGCCAGGTCGTGCGTCACGAACAGCACCGCCGTACCGGATTCACGGCGCAGAGTATCCAGCAAATCAAGAATGCGCTTCTGCACCGTAACGTCCAGCGCGCTGGTCGGCTCATCGGCAATAATCAGCGCGGGTTTAAGCGCGATAGCCATGGCGATCAGCACCCGCTGTTTCATGCCGCCGGAAAGCTGATGTGGGTATTGGTTGGCCCGCTGCGCAGGGTGGCTGAGCCCCACTTTTTCGAGCAGCGCAACCACCTGGCTTTCCCGCTCGGCTTTAGGCTGGCGGGTATGAAGCTTCAGCACCTCGGCCACCTGCTGGCCGATGGTTTTTACCGGGTTTAACGAACTGCCCGGATCCTGCGGGATCAGGCTGATGCTGGCCCCGCGCAGGGCGTCGAGCTGACGCTCTGACCAGCGGCTGACTGGCTCGCCGTTGAGCTGGATTTCGCCAGATTCGATAATGCCGTTTTCACCCAGCAGCCCAATAATCGACTGGGCAAGGGTCGTTTTCCCTGAGCCAGATTCGCCGACTATCGCCAGCACTTCTCCGGCGTGCAGGCTAAAAGAAGCGTTGTGCACTACGCGCCTGCTGCCACCACGTTGACGCCAGGCGATGCTCAGATTAGTAATTTTTAACAGCGGTGTATTCATGACGACCTCCGGGCAAAATGGTGGCTTAGTCGGTTAACGGCCAACACCACGGCTACGACTACAACGCCTGGGAACGTGGAGAGCCACCAGGCCGTCGCCAGATAGTTCCGGCCTTCGGCAATCAGTAAACCCCATTCCGGCGTCGGCGGCGGGGTGCCGTAACCCAGAAAACTCAGCGTAGAGAGCGCCAGAATCGCGGAGCCAAACTGTAGCGCGGCAAAGGCGAACACCGAGGTCAGCGCATTCGGCAAAATATGGCGCCAAAGCACCTGCAGAAAGGTGCCGCCGCTGCCGACGGCAGCCTCGACGTAATCGCTGTGACGAAGACGAACCACTTCCGCACGGGCCAGGCGGGTAAAGTTGGCAATCGACGTAATCCCGACGGCAATGGCCGCATTCACCGTGCCGAAACCAAGCAGAATAATAACGCTGAGCGAAAGCAGCAGGCCGGGGATCGCCAGCAGCACGTCGACGCCGCGCATTAGCGCGTGTTCAGTCTTGCCACCGGTTGCCCCGGCCAGGACGCCAAGCGCGGTCCCGACCACCAGGCCAAGCGCCACGGCCACCAGCGCGCCGGAAAGCGAGTGAGAAGCCCCCCAGACGATTCGCGCGTAGAGATCGCGCCCAAGCTGGTCGGTGCCCAGCCAGTGCCCGGCCTGGGGGGCAAGGCGCTGCGCACCCGGCACGCCTTCGGTAGGGCTCCACTGAGTAAACAGCGACGGGAACAGTGCCCAAAGTGCGACAATAATCAGCGTTAACCAGGCCAGCCAAAGGCCGGGCTGAATGCTGGCGCGGAAGCCGGAGAACCGGCGCTCCGTCCGGCGCGGCAGCGGGGTATTGATATCAACGGTCGTCATGCGGTTACTCCCCGAATAGACTTCAGGCGCGGATCGAGCAGGGGATAAATCACATCCACCAGCAGGTTAATGACCACGAAGCTCAGGGCGGAAATCATCACCACCGCCTGCAGCACGGCGACGTCCTGATTATTCACCGCCCGCTGCGTCAGCTGTCCCAGGCCGTTAAGGCCAAAAACGGTTTCGGTGATAAGCGCCCCGGCAATCAGTTCACCCAGCAGCAAACCGGCCACGGTCAGCACCGGCAGCAGAGCGTTACGGGCAACGTGTCGCCACAGGACACCCGCGCGGCTGCCGCCTTTTGCGCGGGCAACGGCCACATAAGGCTGAGTCAGCACCTGGTCGATATTCCTCATCAGCAACTGGGCAAGCGGGGCGCTGATTGGCACCGCGAGCGTGGCGACCGGCAAAATGAGCCCCTGCCAGAAGCCGGGATTGATTACCGGAATCAGCCGCCAGTGGAAGGAAAACAGCTGGATTAACGCAATGCCGAGCCAGAAGGTCGGCACGGCGATAAACAGGGCCGGAAGGTTGGCAAACAACGTTCGAAGCCAGCGAAGCGGTGCGAGCGTGGAGGCCGCTGAAATACCGACGGCGAGAATAATCGCGGCGGCAAAACCCAGCCCGGCTAAGCGCAGCGTCGAAGGCAGATTGGCGGTAATCAGCTGGCTGACCGAAACGCCAGCCTCGATGGAATAGCCAAAATCACCGCGCAGCATATGGCCAAGCGTTGTCAGATACTGCTGCCACAGCGGGGTGCTTTCGCCGTAGATAACGCGCATCTCCTGAATCTGTTCCGCGCTAAGCCCAAGGTCAGGGTTCTGGAATTTGATCAGGATGGCGTCTCCTGGCAATAGCTGCAGAAGAATGAACGACACGCTATAGGCCGCCCACAGTACCAGCAACGCCTGGGCAGTGCGCCCGGCCAGATAACGTGTCATGGCTACCCCTTAGTGTTTTTCAAGCCAGGCGGCGTAGAACGAAGGGCGGCCCACGGCTTCAAAGGCAACGCCCTTCAGCCACGGCGCACCGGCAAAGACCTGTGGCTCTTCAAAAATCGGGATCACGTAGGCCTGGTCAATCAGATAACGCTGGGCGTCACCTGCCAGCGCGAGACGCTTTTGCGGATCGACTTCGGACGAAATCCCGACGAGCAGGGCGTTCAGCTTGTCATCGCTAAACTGCGAGGTAGCGCTGAGCCCGCCTTTTTGCAGCAGGGCATCGCGGTTGGCCGGATGGAACTGACTTTTAATCACGTCCGGATCGGCACGGCCCACTTCGATAACGTTAACCCCGGTTTTCTGCGGATTGTTGGTATCCAGCACCCGGCTACCGGCATCCCCGGCGCGCACGCTAAGGCCAACGCCGATTTGCTTCCACTGCTGGGCGACCAGCTGTAAAACCTCTTTATTCTGCGGCTGCGGCAGGGATTCATAGATGGTCAGCGCCAGCGGTTTACCGTCTTTCTCGCGAATACCGTTGCTGCCTTTTTTCCAGCCGGCGTCATCAAGCAGCTTATTCGCCAGCGTCGGGTCATATTTCAGCTTATCGCGCAGGTCAACGTACCCGGCGGCGGTGCTGGCAATCACCGAGGTGGCCACCGGATAGTTAGCTGAGAACAGGGTGTCAACAACCTGCTGAGCGTTGGTGCCGTGCAGCAGCGCCTGGCGGACTTTGACGTCGGCTACCAGCGGGTTATCCGGGCGCAGCGCAATGCCGTCGTTCACGCCCCGGGTGGGTGCCGCGTAGACAGGGAACTTCTGGTCGGTGGCCTGCTTCTCATCGTAGGCCTGTACCTGACGAATAAAGTCGGCCTGGCCCGCCAGCAGCGCGCCAATGCGCACGCTGTCTTCAGGCGTGACCAGGATCTTGATGCCGTCGAGGTTGGCTGGCCCCTGCTGCGGACTGTTTTTCGGCCCCCACTGGTAGTCTTTGCGGGCAACTAAATCCACTTCGCGGCCCAGGGTTTCGTTTTGCACCACGAACGGCCCGGAGCCGATGATATTGCGGGCATCGCCCAGTTCATCAAAGTTACGTGCCAGCGTTTTCAGCGAAACCAGGCCTGAGCCGATGGTCGCGGTGCCCTGTAAAAAGCCCGGAGACGGCTTTTTAAAGAAGAACTTCACCGTCAGAGGGTCGATAACTTCGCTGTGGTCATAGTTGTTGATGACTTCGGAAACCGGCAGGCGCAGGGCTTTATTGCCGAGGCCGTAGGTATCAAAGTTTTTGGCTACCGCGTTGGCGTCCAGCGGGGTACCGTCGGAGAACGTTACGCCCGGCCGCAGTTTGAAGGTGTATTCGGTTTTATCCGCGTTGCTGGTCCACGATTCGGCAATCCACGGCTCAACTTCCAGCGTTTTAGGGTTCTGCCAGGTCAATTTGTCGGTGACCTGGTTCAGGATCCCGCCGTTGGGGTAGAAGCCTCCGGCCGGAGGGTAAAGGTTGGTGTGAGCCTGTTGTTCCAGGTAGACCAATTCGCCGCCTTTGATCGGGGCGGCGCTGGTGCTGAAAGCAGCAAAGGCTGCTGCTAATGCCAGCCCGCGAGCGATAGCGGTCTGGCGAGGCGATGATGGCATGGTGTTATCCTTTATTGTCTGATTGTTAGTAGCGCACGCAGCGCCTTGAAACTCATAACAACTCAGGCAATAAAGGATGAGAACGAAGAAAATCTACTAACGATTGTTGAAAATCGACTTAACGCAAATAGGTGGCTGGCCGTCTGTGGGTGACCGCATGATGGTGTTCCCGGAAATCATCAGCGGAATCTTCTGCCGCCTGGCGCAGTTCATCGCTGTCTGCCTGGTGGCTAAGCTGAATATCGATATCTTTCACCACGAAGTATTCGTGCCCGTGACGCTCGGCCAGGGTCTGTCCGGAGAAAAGTGCGGTCACAATTAATAACAGGATAATGCTCAGCTGATTTTTTAGTGCCATCTTGTCGCGCCTCGTGTGTGTTTTTCCTTGTACGGAACGTGGCTACTCTAGCGATAATCCCGTCGCGGAACTATTCGACTTATCAAAAGTGAGTTAAAGGTTTGTCAGCAAGGTAAAAGCGGGAAAGGAAGTTGTTTTGTTGCGCTGCGGTTAACCTGAGGTGTGCAGGGAGGCCGCCGTAAAGGCGGCAGCCCGATCAGTGAATACCCGCCAGACGCAGGAGCGCCGTCACCAGCGCGGCGGCAATAATCACGAAGATCAGCGGTACCTTGCGCCAGGCGAGGAACACCGCCACGGCCACGCCTGCAAACCTGGCGTACCCTGCGAAATGAGAGCCTTCAAAAAACGTGGTCGCCAGGGCGACGGAAAACAGCAGGGTGGTCGCCCCGTCGTTAAGCAGCTTTTGTGCACGGTCGGACAGCGCCATCTTGTTGCCAAGCTTCGCGCCGGTAAAACGCATCAGCCACGTTCCCGCAGACAGCACGGCCAGCCCGGCAAGCACGGTAAGGGTATTGGTCATTATTTTTTCCTCGCCAGCAGGCCTAACATGGAAAGCAGCACCGGCAGCCCAACGGGAGCAAAAGGCGTGGCGGCCAGTGAAATAGCTGCCCCGGTTGAGGCGCGAACCAGCGTGGTACGGCTTTTAAAGGCCGGAATAACCAGCGCCAGCAGAATAGCCGGGAAAACCGCGTCCAGCCCGATAACTTCCGGCGAAGGAAGCAGGCTGCCTACCGCCGCGCCGAGCAGGGTTCCCGCAGGCCAGAAAAGTGCGACACCCGCGCCGCAGAGCCAGTAGGCGGCTTTGCGTTTTTCAGGCGTGGCCTGAGACAGGCCGAAAACGACGCTCTCGTCGTTCATGATATGGCAGCCCAGGAGGCTTAGCAGGCGTGTGCCCACCAGTTCCCGTACGGCGACGCCAAACGGAATATGCCTGGCGTTAACCAGCAGGCCAGCCATCGCGGCCGCAAAAGGATTACCGCCGCTGGCGATAATGCCGATAAACATAAATTCGGATGCCCCCGCCAGCACCACAAAAGAGGCCAGCACCGGCAGCCAGAGCGGGAAGCCGTAGGCCATCGCGAGTGAGCCGTAAGAAACGCCCACGACGCCGACGGCGAGGCAGACGAGGAAAATGGCTTTTTTGGTGTCTCCGGGCAGGGTGCGGAGGTGGGCGCGCATCATGTAATGGTTTCCATATCGAACGAAATCGCCATTATAATGACCGCAATCTGCTACCATATCAAGCGAACGAATCGTTCATTTTATCGAACAGTGGGGAGTTTAATGACTCAGCCAATAGACACTATAGCCAGAAGCCTGGCACGGGAGCGCGGGCGCGCAGGGCTGTCGCTGGCGGAAGTGGCCCGCAGGGCCGGTATTGCAAAATCCACGCTCTCGCAGCTGGAAGCGGGAAACGGTAATCCTAGCCTGGAGACGCTATGGGCGCTGTGCGTGGCGCTGAATATTCCCTTTGCCACGCTGCTGGAGCCACAAAGCGCCAGAACGCAGATTATTCGCCGGGGAGAAGGCAGCCGCATTTCCGCCGAGCAGGCCAACTATGTGGCTATTTTACTGGCAAGCTGCCCGCCGGGCGTGCGTCGGGATATCTATCTGGTTGAAGCGCAGCCGGGCACACCGAGGCTTTCGGAGCCGCATCCGCCGGGCTCGGTGGAGCATATGATTGTGACGCAGGGGCGGGCGCTGGTCGGCCTGACCGAGTCGGCAGAAGAGCTGGCGGTTGGCGACTATATTTGTTACCCGGCGGACCAGCCGCATATTTTTCGCGCGCTGGAGCCGGACACGATGGCCATCATGGTGGCGGAGCAGAATTAACGCCGGACGCGGGCTGCCTCTTTAGGACAGCCCGTTTTCATTAATGGGCCACGGATTTGGAGAAGAGGTTAATCACCAGCACGCCAAGAATAATCAGCGCCATGCCCGCCAGCGCAGGCCAGTCGAGCTTTTGCCCGAGGAAAAGCCAGCCAATCATGCCGATTAACACGATCCCCGCGCCGGACCAGATGGCGTAAATGATCCCGGTTGGGATAGTGCGCATGGTTATCGACAGCGCATAAAAAGCGACCGCATAGAACAGGACGGTGACGACGCTGGGCCACAGTCGGCTGAAACCATCGGAAAGTTTTAAAGCGGTGGTAGCAATCACTTCGGCAACGATTGCGAGAATAAGCCAGCTGTAGGTCATGTTCGGTTGTATCCAGTGGTGAACGGCGGTTGCGGAGCGCTATTTTGACCTGGCGCCGATTTTTTCGAAAGACAGGAAAACGAAAAGGTTTATAGATACTCCCGCTGTGTTTATGGGCTGTTTAATTTGTTAAATGTCGAGTGTTATGCTGGTTAAAAGGTTAAGTGCCAGTTTATTTATGGTTTAAATCATAAATAAATAAAATATTGCGCTTTATAGGAATATTCTGTTCGCCTATGATACCGGTAACATCGACGGTAGCGGCGGAAAGTGAGCGGCGCCATGAATGATAATTAACCCCTGGGGTGAGGCATGGATTGGTGGGTAGATTACTTCTCAGGCTATCTGTATGGCGTAAAAGTAATCGCGATTGGGTTGGCTATTTTGATGTTTATCAGTGGAATAGACGATCTGTTTATTGATGCTGTGTACTGGTTTCGTCGCGTCTGGCGCGCCTGTACCGTATACCGCCGTCACCCACATTTAGGTTACAAGGCGCTTTATCAGCCTGCGGAAAAGCCGCTTGCAATAATGGTGCCGGCCTGGAATGAAAACGGCGTAATAGGCAAAATGGTGAGTCTTGCGGCCGCCTCGATCGATTACGAAAACTATCATATTTTTATTGGCACCTATCCAAACGACCCGAATACCCAGCGCGACGTGGATGAGGTGTGTGCGCGTTATCCCAACGTGCATAAGGTGGTTTGCGCGCGCCCAGGCCCAACCAGCAAAGCTGACTGTCTGAATAACATCCTCGATGCTATTTTGCAGTTTGAACGCAGCGCCCGTTTTTCCTTCTCAGGCTTTATTCTGCACGATGCCGAAGACGTTATTTCACCGCTGGAGCTTCGGCTTTTCAACTATCTGGTTGGCCGTAAAGATCTGATTCAACTTCCTGTCTACCCGCTTGAGCGCGGCTGGACACACTTTACCAGCTTGAGCTATCTGGACGAGTTCTCCGAGCTGCACGGTAAAGATGTGCCGGTTCGTGAGGCGCTGGCGGGCCAGGTCCCCAGCGCAGGCGTGGGAACCTGTTTCAGCCGCAGGGCCGTGCTCGCGCTGCTGGCAGACGGGGACGGCATCGCCTTTGACGTGCAAAGCCTGACCGAGGAATACGACATCGGTTTTCGCCTGCGTCAAAAGGGCATGACCGAGATTTTCTGTCGCTTTCCGGTAGTGGACGGTGCAGAACTGTCCGGCAAACCGTTCGGCCAGCGTCGACGTACCTCTACCGTGCTTTCCGTGCGCAAATATTTTCCGGATACCTTTGGCGCGGCGGTACGGCAGAAGTCACGCTGGATAATCGGCATTGTTTTTCAGGGTTTCAAAACGCAACGCTGGAGTACGAGCCGGACGCTGAACTATTTCCTGTGGCGCGACAGAAAGGGCGGCATTGCCAACTTTCTTGCTTTTGGCGCCATGCTGGTAGCGATGCAACTCGGGGCGCTGTGGGTTTATCAGCATACCGTGGATGACGCCTGGCAGTTTATGTCGATATTCTGCTGCGACGAGTGGTTCACCGTGCTGCTGTGGGCCAACGTCTGCCTGTTAGCTAATCGCGTTGTGCAGAGGATTATTTTTGTCAGCGGGTATTACGGGCTGTGGCAGGGACTGATGTGCGTGCCGCGCCTGTTCTGGGGTTGTCTTATCAATTTTGCGGCTAACTGCCGGGCCATTCGGTTGGTGATTCAGCACGGCGATCCGCGCCGCGTGGCGTGGCATAAAACAACCCATGACTTCCCTCGCGTGGTCACCCGGAATGCAGCCCTGCGTCCGCTGGGCGAGATTCTGGTGGCGCGGGGAATGATTAGCCAGACGCAGCTTGATGAAGCCATCCAGCAGCGCATCCCAGGGCTAAAGCTCGGCGGCAGCCTGGTGAAGAGCGGCGTCATCAATACCCTGCAGCTTGCCGAGGCGCTGGCCGAACAGGCGGGAGTGCCGATGGTGCGCATGGACAGCCGTTGCCTCGATAAGCGACTTATTGCCGGGCTGCCTTCTGGGGTAGCCCGACACTACGCCGTGCTGCCGCTGCGCGAAGAGCCTGACAGGCTGGTGCTTGCTAGTGAGAGCCCTCTGGATCCCGTTTCACTGGCGGCGCTGGCGCGTAAGGCTGGACGGCCGGTGCGCTACGTTATCGTCCCGCGAGGTGAGGTTGTGGTTGGGCTCAGGCACTGGTACGGCGACCCGCAAAACAACGAGCAGTTTGCTTTGCTTTCCCGTGCGGCGGCGGCAGGAATGTTGAGCCCGCAGCGGGCCGAAGCGCTGTGGCATGAATATGTTTCCGGGCAGATTCTGTTTGCTGAAGTGCTGATAACCGAAAGTTATCTGGATGACGCGGTGCTGAAAGCGGTGCTGCTGCGCCATGAGCGCAGTGAGATGCAGTTTGGAGAATTCCTGGTGCAGGAAGGCGTGGTCAGCCAGCGGGTGGTCGATCATGCACTGAAACAGCAAAAAAAGCTGCAGCCTTCGCTGAACAGGCTGATGCACAACGCCGGGCTGAGCAGTCTGCAGATCTCCAGCCTTATTGGAGAATTAACGTGAAGCTTCGCCTAAAAACGCTGTGCTTAGCCTTTAGCCTGCTTATCGTTGGCTATGCACAGGCCGTAACCGAAGGGTCAAGAGAAGATCTCGGGTTAAGCGATTACCGCTACTTTAAGGTTTATCCGCACATCACGCGGGCGCAAAAAGCGCTTTCCTCCAATAATGAACAGCGGGCTATTCACAGTTTTCAGCATGCCCACGAGCTGGCTCCGGAGAGCATCCGCCTGACGCTCTGGCTTGCCGGGGCCTATCGACATTTTCGACACGACGACAAAGCGATTGCGCTGCTGAGCCAGCAGCTTCGTCAAACGCCGGGCAATGTGCCGATTCGTCAGGCGCTCGACGCTATCCCACGGCCGGCTAAAAAAATAACCAGCCGAAAGGAGCTTGTTGCGCTTCATGAGGAATGCGGCGCTTCCCCGTCGGTCGTCTGCCGGGCTGAAGTAGGAGAGTATGCCGTCAGGCTGGGGGAGCTGGATATCGCGCTGATGCAGCTGAATGACGAAGCGTTTCGCGTATCGGCCGAAGGGCAGATGTTGATCAATGATTTGACCCAGAGCGCTATCGCTTTGCAGAAGTGGCACATGGCCGATCGCGGCTTTGCCCTCCACGATCGGCTGGTAACGTTGGGCGAGGAGCAGTACCAGCAGTGGTTCGCTATTTTGCTACACCTTGAGCGCGACCGTCGCATTCTTGATCTGCAGCAGCAGGGCGTGATGAATACGCCAGGTATGCAGCTGGCCTACGCCCAGTCTCTGGCTGAAAGAAAAAAATATCCCGCACTGAAGGCTTATCTGGCCAGCCATCATCCTCAGTTCACCGCCGACAGTGAAAAGCATAACTGGCGATATTTAATGGTCACCTGGGGTGGTATGAAAGCGGCAGAGCATTATTCTGGAGGGCGGCAGAAGTAACCAGCATAATAAAAATGGCCCTTTATTAAGGGCCGTCTGGTTATTTATTTCTTGAAGACTTCAATATTGACATTTTTATGATTAGATTCGTCACCCGTGGCGGCGACAATCACATAAAAGCAGTCGGCAGGCTTCACGTTGGACTCTTCGCATTTTTGATTTACCTCTTTAGATAAATCCTTATGCCCGACGGTCGGCGTGCCGTCCTGAGTCAGGGAAAGATCGCCAATTTTGGTATAACCAGGTGATTGTTCATGAGTAATTTGTTTTGCCGCAAAAACAGGTGACGAAACTAACAGCGTTAAAGCCAGGGCAGGTAGCAGATATTTCATCTTGGTCATCCTCTGAATGTTTCATTGAAATAGTTAACTGTTTTTCCTCATTAACGCATTAAAGAATTAGCACAGTTTTAAGGAAAATCAACTTCGTCACCTTTTACGGATCAATCAAAACTGGAGAGGGTAAGCCTGTTTTATCCTCTCCGCTTATTGGCTCAGTAAATTAAGATTTAAATCCTGCGGCGGTCATCAGCAGGCGGAACCCCATGCCTACGGCCGCCAGGGCTAATACGCTGGCGCACCATAAAATAACCAACCACATCACTCTTTTAGCCGCCTGTTTCATCAATGGTAGCCCTCGCCAGGCTGTACCTTCCCGCGAAACACGTAGTAGCTCCAGAAGGTGTAAACCAGGATTATCGGAATAATAAACAGCGCCCCAACCAGCATAAAGCCCTGGCTTTGCGGCGGCGCGGCGGCCTGCCACAGCGTGATGCCGGGCGGGATAATGTTTGGCCAGATGCTGATGCCCAGCCCGCTAAAGCCCAGGAAAATCAGCCCCAGCGTCAGCACAAACGGCGTGGCGTGAAGGCTGTTCGCCGTGCGGACGCTGCGCCAAAGCCACAGGCTGCACAGCACTACCAGCAGCGGTACGGGCAACAGGAACAGCAGGTTTGGCAGGCTGAACCAGCGTTCGGCAATGTTCGGGTGGCGCAGCGGCGTCCAGACGCTAATCACCGCTATCACCACCAAAAGTGCCAGCAGCAACGCTGGGGTGAGGGCCCGCATCCTTTTCTGCAGCGGATCTTCGCTTTTCATCACCAGCCAGGTAGCGCCCAGCAGGGCGTAGGCAATCACCAGCCCCAGGCCGCAGAACAGGTTGAACGGCGTCAACCAGTCGAGTTGGCTGCCGGAAAACTGGCGACCGGTCACTGAGAAACCAGAAATGACCGCGCCAACGGCAATGCCCTGGCAGAACGTGGCCAGAATCGAGCCGCCCAGAAAAGCTTTATCCCAGAAGGGACGATGCGCGGGCGTGGCTTTGAAGCGGAATTCAAAGGCCACGCCGCGAAAAATCAGCCCGATCAGCATCAGCGTCAGGGGGATCGTGAGCGCGTCGACGATCACCGCGTAAGCCAGCGGGAAAGCGCCAAACAGCCCGGCACCGCCCAGCACCAGCCAGGTTTCGTTCCCGTCCCAGACCGGGGCTACGCTGTTGACCATCACGTCGCGGTCCTCCCCGCTGCGGATAAACGGAAACAGGATGCCAATGCCCAGATCAAAACCGTCCATCACGATATACATCAGGGTGGCGAAGACGATAATCACAAACCAAATAACGGATAAATCGATGCCCATTAGCGCGGCTCCTCAAGCGATTCGGTGACCGCAGAAAGCGGGCGGGACGGGGTTCCTTCGGCGGGATGGTCGTCAAACGGCTGCGGGCCTTTTTTGATAAGCCTGACCATGTAGCCGTAGCCGACGCCGAACACCGACATATACACCACGAAAAAGGCGGCAAGGCTGATGCTCATTTGCAGCGTGCCGTGCGCAGAAACGGCGTCTTTGGTGCGCAGCAGGCCGTAGACCACCCACGGCTGGCGGCCCACCTCCGTCGTTATCCATCCGGCGAGAATGGCAATCAGCCCCGACGGCCCCATCCACAGCGCAAAATGCAGGAACGGGCGGCTGTCGAACAGTCGATCACGGTAGCGCAGCCACAGGCTGGCGACGCCGAGCAGGATCATTAGCATCCCTAATCCAGCCATCACGCGGAACGACCAAAAAACAATCGGCGAATTAGGGCGGTCCTCTTTCGGAAACTCTTTTAGCGCAGGGACCTGTTTATCCAGGCTATGGGTGAGGATAAGGCTGCCCAACGCCGGGATTTCCAGGCCAAAGCGGGTGCGTTCCTGCTCCATGTCCGGCAGGCCAAACAGCAGCAGCGGCGTCGGCTCACCGGGGCGATTTTCCCAGTGCCCTTCAATGGCGGCAATTTTGGCCGGCTGATGCTTCAGCGTGTTCAGGCCGTGCATGTCGCCGATCATCGCCTGGATTGGGGCGACGATAACCGCCATCCACAGCGCCATTGAAAACATGGTGCGAATGGCCGGCGTACCGTTGCCACGAAGCAGATGCCAGGCGGCAGATGCCCCGACGAAGAAGGCGCTGCTGAGAAACGCCGCGACCGACATATGCAGCAGGCGATAGGGGAAGGAAGGATTAAACACCACCGCCAGCCAGTCCACCGGCACCACCTGGCCGTTGTGGATCTCAAAGCCCTGTGGGGTTTGCATCCAGCTGTTGGAGGCGAGGATCCAGAAGGTGGAAATAATAGTGCCCAGCGCCACCATGCAGGTGGCAAAAAAGTGCAGGCCTGGGCCAACACGGCTCCAGCCGAACAGCATCACGCCAAGGAAACCGGCCTCAAGGAAGAAGGCCGTCAGCACTTCGTAGGTCAGCAGCGGGCCGGTGATGCTGCCGGCAAACTGGGAAAACCCACTCCAGTTAGTGCCGAACTGGTAGGCCATGACCAGCCCGGAGACCACGCCCATGCCAAAGTTGACGGCAAAAATCTTCGACCAGAAGTGATATAGCGAGCGGTAAACCGGGTTTTTGGACTTTAACCAGAGCCCCTCAAGTACCGCGAGGTAGCTGGCAAGCCCGATAGTGATGGCGGGAAAAATAATGTGGAAGGAGACAGTGAAAGCAAACTGAATCCTCGCCAGGTGAAAAGCGTCTAAACCGAACATGCAGAACTCCGCATAGCAAATTATTCGGCTCGATTGTAGGCCGCGCCACGTCTGGGGTGTAGAAACAGACTGGCAGGAAAAAGGGATAACAGTTGGCCTGAGGGGCTTTATGTGTCTGGCATAGCGCAGCTAAGAGTGGGGCTATTTCTATTTTGTAGGACTATGGGCAGCACTTTACAAACGTAGGTTGAGTTGTCCGGGATGTCAGTCAGTACCAGGGACATCGCGCCAATGTTGACATGATGACCAATTTTAACCCCACCAAGAATGCAAACGCCTGCACCTATAACAGCATGGTGGCCAATGTTTGCCACGGCTTTAGATAGGCCATCTTTTACACCAATGGTCACATTTTGGTGAATTACCGCATGGTCGCCAATGACCGCCCGTCCAGAAATGACTACGCCAGTTAGATGCATGAAGGTCGGTTTAATACCAATACTGGCAGTCAGCCCAATGTCCGAGGCGTATTTCATCTGCAGTGCCCAGCCTATTTTTTTCGCCGTTTTCCTTTGGCGTTTGCTGCCAACCAGCGTCATCTGGTTGGCTAAGCGCCACCACAGGAGAAAGTGCCTGTCGCGGCATTTGTGGGCGATGTGCAGGCGAAAAGGGTTAATTCTACCGTTGGAGGAGATTTCCGCCCGCCAGAATGCTTTCAGTTGACCGCTCTTTTTTGAAAGAAGAAAAAAAATGATATGTAAGAGTTTCACTAAATAATTACGGCATGTTGTAAGAACATAATATGTCTATGGTAATTGATTTTATGCGTGGAATTCATGTGTTTTATGAGTAACAGGTGAGTTCTGTCACTAAATGCGCCAGCGAAGAAATCAACGCTATCGCTGAGATAACGATGATCTAACACTATGAATTGACGAAAAACATAAGCCAGCACTTTGAAAAGATAACCGTTTTCCCGAGAACCAACCTTAAACGCACGGGTCTATATCGTGAGCGCTCTTTTCCGGAGAAAACGATGTTGTCACCCAGGTTTAGCGTATTTTTACTGGTCGGCCTTAGCCTGGCGTCTCAGGCATCCGCCGAGGATCTGCTTTCTCCCGCAAAAAGAGAGATTGCTATGCAGCTTGTTTCCAGCGCGGAAAACTCCTCGCTCGACTGGCGAAAACAGTATGCCTATATAGAGGATATCGACGACGATCGCGGTTATACCGCCGGGCTTATCGGGTTTACCTCCGCTAACGGAGATATGCTGGACGTTGTGGCACGCTATACGTCGATGCGGGCGGGAAACCCGCTCTCTGATTATCTGCCCGCACTGAAAGCACTCGCGGCAGAAGGCGATAGCGCCCATACCGGGCTTGACCCTGATTTTGTGGATGCCTGGAAACAGGCTGCACAAGATCCCGCGTTTAGAGCGTCGCAGGATCAGATCCTCACTGAACAGTATTTGAAGCCTGCGGTTGAGCAAGCGAAAAAAGATGGGCTGAGCACGCTGGGGCAATTTATTTACTACGATGCGCTGGTCATGCATGGGCCGGGTAGCCAGCGAGTGACGTTTGGCGGCATTCGTGCGGCGGCCAATGCAGTCGCCAAAACGCCCGCACAGGGCGGCAGTGAGAAAGCCTGGCTGAATGCGTTTTTAGATGCGCGAGTGAAGATCATGCGGGAAGAAAAGGCTCACGAAGAGACGTCGCGGGTTGAGCTTGAGCAGCGCCGTTTTCTCAAGGAAGGTCACTACAGCCTGTCGCCACCTCTGCGCTGGCGAACCAATGATGAAGATTTTGTCATCGAGCGCTAACGGTAGAAAACCCGCAGCTTCAGGCTACGGGTCTTACGGTTTAAGCTTCCAGCAGCACCATTAACCTTTCCTGCACGCTGGTGCAGCCTGCCAGTACCAGATTACCTTTCAACAGGCCGCCGTCGGCGAGAAATGCGTTGCTGGTGCCGCCGGCTTCGGTTATCAGCAGCAGCCCGGCCAGCGCATCCCAGCTGTTCATATGTTCTTCGTAGTAGGCGTGAACCTGGCCCGCGGCAACGTGCGCCAGCATCAATGCGCCCGCGCCGAAACGGCGGTACTCCATGCCGTCATTGAGCACATCTTCGATGGTGCGGGCATAAAGAGGAACCGGCGCACGGCTTGAGCGGCCCAGGCCAATGACCACGCTTTCCGGAGACGGATCGTGAAGCTTTAACGGCCTGTTATTAAGAAAGGCTCCCGCACCGTGCCGGGCAAAAAAGAACTCATCGCGGTCGGGCGCATAAATAATCCCCAGCTCAATCACGCTTTGCCTGACGTAAGCGAGGGAAATGCACCAATAGTCCATGCCAAGAATAAAGTTAGTGGTGCCGTCAACCGGGTCAAGCACCCAGACGCCGCGCTCACCCTCAACAAGGCCGCTTTCTTCACCGAGGAAACCGTCCTGCGGGCAATGGACCTTCAGCCAGCTTTTAATCTCTTGTTCAACCAGAACGTCCGCCTGTGAGACGAAATCCTGACGACCTTTTTTCTCAACTTTCAAACCTGCATCGCGCAGCGCCTGGGCGCGGGCGCCGGCTTCGCGGATTAACGTGCATAACGCCTGCTGCTGTTGTTCTGTCATGTTTTGCTCTTAGGTAAGGGAAAGCGACGTGTGCCGATGGATCAAATCAACCTTCACCCAACTGGTGCGTGAAGGTTGCGAAGGGGTGCGAGCGCGCTCCAGCAGATGCATCAGCGCCAGGCGTGAGATCTCTGCCACGTCCTGATTAAGGGTGGTGAGGCGGTAGCTGTACTGCGCCGTCTGCGGCGTATTGTCGAAGCCAATAAGCTGGAAATCCTGCGGGGCGTTTTTGCCGCGCTGGCGCATGCCGTCGAGAAAGCCACAGGCTAGCTGGGCATTGGCGCAGAAAATGCCCTGTGGGATCTGTTCGAGTTCAGCCGCTGCCTGCCAGCCACCTTCGTAACCTTCTTCAGAGGAAAGCAGCGTCACGAGGCTTTTATCGACGTCTACACCGCGTTCGCTCAGGGCGAGAAGGAAAGCCTCGCCGCGCATTCTACCGGCCCACGTCGACTGGTTATTGTTGAGCCAGCCAAAGCGCCGGCAGCCGCTGTTGACCAGCTGTTCGGCGGCGAGCACCGCGCCCGCGGCGTTATCGGAGCAAACATAATCCACGCCGGGAATATCCGGCTGGCGGTTGATGCCGACCACCGGGATCTGCTGCTGGACGCATTCGTTCACCAGTGATTCGGGCGGTTTGCCTGAGGTGACAATCACGCCGGAGACGCGAAACTGGGTGAAATGGCGCAGCGTTTTCGCCAGCTCCTGCTCCGAGCTGATTTCGGTCACCAGCGCCTGGAAACCGTTACGCTGAATTTCGCCGAGCAGGCCGTCGAGCAGGCTGCTGCGAAACGGATCGTGGATGCGCGAGACGATAACGCCAATCAGATGGCTGCGTCGGCGGTTAAGCCCCTGAGCAAGAAAATTGACCTGATAGCCAAGCTCTTCGGCCACCTGCAGCACGCGCTCGCGGGTAGCCGGAGAGATGCTGCCGTTATTACTTAGCGCTCGGGAAACCACAGCGCGAGACACGCCCGCACGCCGGGCAACGTCTTCGGCGGTGACGCTCTGTTTATGCATCGGCGAACTCAAGGCAAAAAATCCTCAGTGTAAAAACGCTGCTGATGGAAGTCATACTGCAGGCCGTCATGGCTGACGAACAGTCCGGCATAGGGACGGCAGGCCAGCTTCAGCGCGGGTAAAATCGCATCGTTGCAGTGATACAACCCCAGAGACGGCAGCGCCAGTGATTTAAACAGCTTCAGGCAGCCGGGAAAATCACCGTGGGAGGCATCATCGGCAAGTTCAGACAGCGAGGCGCACTCCTGAAAAGCCAGATCGGCTCCGGCCATCAGCGCGATTGAGCTTTCGGTGGGCCTGCCGTCGCCGCTGTAGAACAGGCCGTGTTCACGGATATCAATGCGCACGGCAAGATTGGCCATTTCATGGCGGGTTGGGGCGGTGCGAATGTGCCAGTTCTGCCAGCGGAAATCTGCTTCGCTGTCTCGCCATTCTATCGGGAAACAGAGCGTTGCATCAGGCCAGTTGGCGAGCAGCGCCAGCTGCATCAGCACCTGTCGCTGTTCCGGCTGGCTGTAAATCACCAGCGGCTTTTGGCGGGCAAAACTTTTCCAGTGATTAAGCAGGGCGGTTAAGCCGGTGCAGTGGTCCGGGTGCACATGGGTAAAAAACAGCACGTCGATATCATTGATGTTGCCGCCGCGCTGCCATAGTGCGCGAGGCACGGTTGGGCCACAGTCGATAAGCCACTGCCGGTTCTCGTCGTCAATCACCCGCAGTGCGGAAGTATTTTGCCAGCGGGAGAAGGCGCTGCCGCAGCCAAGCACGTCGATTTTCATTATCCCTCGCTAAAAATTTTTCGCGGTTAATTAAAGTGTCACAAAGACAGGCCACAGTAGGCGCACATCATCTCTGACTAGCGTTTCATTTTTTTTACAGCGAAATGAACACGTGTTCATTCAGGGCAAAAAAGACGTAAACAGACATTTCGGATACCGTTATGAGCTACCTGCAAATGGCGCACCTTAAAATTAATTATGGCGATAAGGTGGTGCTGAAAGATATTAATCTGGCCGTGAATAAAGGCGAGATGATTGCTTTACTTGGCCCGTCCGGCTGTGGAAAGACGACATTATTAAACGCTTTGTGTGGGTTTATTCCCGTCAAAGAGGGCCGCATTGTTGTCGCCGGAAATGAAATAACCCAAAGCCCACCGGAACAGCGCAATATCACCATGGTCTTTCAAAGCTACGCGCTGTGGCCGCATTTAACGGTAGAGCAAAATATTGGCTACGGCTTAAAGCTGCGTAAGTGGCGACGGGACGCTATTCAGGCCAGGGTGCTCGAGCTATTGCAGATGGTGAATCTTAACGGCCTTGCCACAGCGAAAATCACCGAGCTTTCCGGCGGGCAGCGGCAGCGTGTGGCGCTGGCACGGGCGTTAGCGATTGAGCCGGACGTGCTGGTGCTGGATGAGCCGCTGTCCAACCTTGACGCAAAGGTGCGGTTAAATGTCCGCCATGAAATCAAGCAGCTACAGAAAAAGCTCGGCTTTACCTCGGTGATTGTGACCCACGACCAGCAGGAAGCATTGGTCATGGCTGACCGCATCGTGGTGCTGAATAACGGGCAAATAGAACAAACGGGGACCCCGGAAGAAATCTATCAGCAGCCTGCCACGCCTTTTGTCGCCGACTTTATGGGCGCCGATAACCATATTACTGCAGAAGAAATGACAGTCCTGGGGTTATCTTCGTTAACAAATGATAACCAACAGGTTATTTATTTCAGAAGTTCAGACGCTGCACTCTCATCTTTGAATAAAGACGCGCCAGAAAGTGGATTAACGCTGGAAGGCGTAGTTGAGCAAAATGCCTTTATTGGCCACAACTACCGTTACGCAATTCGCTGCCGGGAGCGCCTTTTCCATGCTGATTGTACCGATAATTTACCGCTGAATTCTGCGGTCAGGCTGCACGTGCCCGAGTCCGCTCTACATATTTTTAATTCGTCCCATACGGCTTGAACCATTCTATTTCTCTGAGGGGTAATTATGTTTGCTAAAACCAGACTTGCCGCCGTCACGGCGCTGTTTTTAAGTTATGGCGCACAGGCGGAAACTGTTTTAAACGTGGCCACCGCGGGTGACCAAAATATGGTGGATTACGTTAAAACCTGGCTGGGGCCGAAGTTTGAGGCCGCGCATCCGGGCGTAAAAGTGCGCGTGGTCGGCACCGGGCCGGGGGACGCAGGCTCGAATAAAATCATCGAAAAACTGAGCGCACAGCAGCAGAGCGGGGCGAAAACCTGGGATATCGACGTGGCCGTGGTGCACCAGAAGGCGGGCGGTGAACTGGTGGAAAAAGGGCTACTGGAGAAATACCGTCAGCAGATCAAAACGGGCAGCATGGTCACGGCGGACAACGCCAAAAACGCGCTGGGCGTGAACGTCGACGGCTATGTAATGCCGATGTTCCTGAGCCAGACGGCCATCGCCTGGAACAGCGAAACCATGAAAGCGCCGCCGGCCTCTTACGACGAGCTGGTGGCGTGGGCGGCGAAGCACCCGCAGGCGTTCGGCTACAACGGCATTAAAAACGGCATGTCCGGCGTCAGCTTTGTCGTCGGCTGGATTTACGCCTACGGCACCGATGCCCGGCGTTTATCCGCCTTGCCGTATGACAAGAGCGTAGAGAAAAACTGGTCGCAGGCGTTTGAGAAGCTGAAAGCGTTTAATAAAAACGTGACCTTTACGCCGGGTAACGCCGGGACGCTGGACATGCTGACGCGCGGTGAGATCGCTATGGGGCCGGTCTGGGTGGATATGTTCTACACCTGGAAAGATCAGGGCAAGCTGCCGCCGTCCATCAAGCTGGCATTGCTTTCGCCGGGAATGCCGGGGCAGCCGATGTACTACGTTACGCCAGCTAAAGCAGCGCAGCCCGAACTGGCGCGTGAGTTTATCGCGCTGGCAACCAGCCCGGAAGTGCAGGCCGACGGGATCGTGAAGCAGTTTAACTGGTATCCGGGCATCGACGCGCAGTACGTCAAGCCGAAGCTGGACGATGCCACCTGGAGCAAGCTATTCGCCGAGATCTCCCCGAAAGCGCTCGCCGATTACGGCAAGAGCTTCCCGATAGCCCCTTACTTTGACGACATCAAAGAAGGATACGAAAGCCAGGTTTCTAACTAATCTTTTTCCGGTGCCCGGCTCCGGCTGGGCACCGCGCTTAAGTGCTAAGGTTTGTTATGCGCGTTTCGCTAAACTATCTGTTGCTGGTGAGTCCCGCCGCGCTGATGATTGTGGTGCTGTTTCTCTATCCGCTTGGGTTTTCGCTGGTTGCCGCTTTTACCTCGGACGCAGGAGCGCTGACCCTGCAGCACTTTGCCAAAGTGCTGTTGCTTTACTCGAACGATATTCTGTTTACGGTTTTCATCGTGCTGGTGTCGGTTGCGCTGCTGGCGGTGCTGTCGATTACGATTTCGGCGGTGATTACGCTGTCTTCATGCCGCCTGATTGTCCGGCTGCTGGGCGTGCTATACCGGCTGCCGCTGTTTATTCCGTTTATCGTTGCCGCGCAGATGATGCGCACGTTTCTCGCCAAAAACGGCCTGATGAATAACATGCTGGTTGCCAGCGATCTGGTGCAGCCGCTGGACACGATTTCCTGGCTCGGCTGGAAGGGGATCATCATTACCTTGGTCTGGAAGCAGCTGGCGTTTGCGACCTTGCTTATTTGCGGGGCGATGGCGGCGCTGGAGCCTTCGCAGGTGCTGGCGGCCAGAAATTTAGGGGCTTCGCGCATGCGTATTCTGTTCGACATTATTTTGCCCCAGGTGCTGCCGGCCATTGGCGTCGCGCTGGTGCTTTCTACGGTGGTGATGATGTCCGTTCTGTCCGTGCCGCTGATAATTGGCACCGGGACGCCAACGATGTTGACCGTCGACATGGCGTTCCGCGTCAACTCCTACAGTGACTACGCGGTGGCTAATGCGCTGGGCGTGATTTCGTTAGTGATTTGCGGGGCGCTGTCCTGGTTTTATCTGCGCCACAGCCTGCGCCAGAAAGGAGGTGAGGCATGAGACTACTGAAAGGGCGGCTCGGTCTGCCGCTGCAGGCGCTGCTGCTGGCCTTTATGCTGTTTGCGATGTTCGGCCCGCTGCTGAACCTGCTGATTTGGACGGTGGCGGAAAGCTGGTTTTACCCGCATACCCTGCCGAGCCAGTGGGGATTAAAGTACTGGTATCAGGTGTTTAGCCCGTACAGCGATGTGTCCGGCTCGCTGTTGACCAGCGTGTTTATTGCCGTGCTGTCGGTGCTGGTTTGCCTGCTGATTTCTATTCCCGCAGGCTATGCGCTGTCCCGCCGGGCAATGCCGCTGCGGGTGATGTTCATGCTGCTGTTTTTGATTCCGCAGGCATTTCCAAACCTGACGGTATATATGAACATCGCCCGGCTTTTCTATCAGTGGGGGCTGAACGGCACCGTGGCGGGCGTGGTGCTGGTGCACAGCGTGCATGGCCTGATGTATTCGATATGGATCTGCGTGGCCGCGTTTTCGGCTATCGATCCGCTGCAGGCTCGGGCCTCCCGCAATCTCGGTGCCGGGCCGCTGTTTACCTTCTGGCATATCGTGCTGCCGCAGGCGTCTGCGGGGATCATGGCCGCCGGGATCTTCGTGTTCCTCGAGTCGCTGGATGAATTTACCGGCACCTTCTTCGTCGGCGCCCCGGACATCACCACGCTGCCGCTGCTGCTGTATAACGCCAGCATGTCAGGAAACTACCAGGTGTCGTCCATTACCGCATTGATTTTACTGGTGCCTTCGCTGCTGTTTATGCTGGTCATCCATAAGTTTATGCGGCCAGAAATGCTGTCGAAGATGGGCAAGTGATACCGGGCATTGGCTACAATACAGATAATTCCGGGCTGATATTGCTATAGATTATCAGCCTGATGACGTTGATATGTACGTATTCCTTTGTTTCGAGGTCACTATGAAAAAGCGATTTATACTCGCGGCAATTCCTGTCTTACTCACCACCTTTAGCAGCCTGGCTTCTTCGGAGGCAGCCTGGCAGCGGTTGGACAAAGACGTGCAAAAAAGCTGCCTTGCCATCAGCGCGCTGCAGGAGAAAAAGATTGCAGGGAAGCGCACCGATTTTGGCGACGACGTTGGCTATTCGGCGGTGGTAATTTCAGGCAACTACAAGTTTAAGAACAGCAACCCGGTGCCGGGCAAAGAGCTGTGCCTTTATAACCGCAAGAGCAAAAAAGCCAGCCTGGCGCAAATGCAGTAGCGTTTTCCTCGCCTGAAGAATATATCCCTGTAAAGACAATCTCTTTGAGCGACAGGCAGTTATCTCCCCACCGGAGCGCTGCCTGTTTTCTATACCGCCAAACTGCCATTTCCCGGTAACGTTTCTGCCATAAATCCCTCCCATACTGTCTGACTTCTGACCCCCGACAGGTTTTCGGACAATGGCAAAACGACCCTGGCTTCCCTGGCTGATTCTCACGCCGTCTTTACTCTTTTTACTGCTATTCACCTGGTTTCCGCTGGTGCGCTCCGTGTACGACAGCCTGTTTGATACGCGTATGGCGGGCGACGCTGGCGCTTACGTGGGCATAGGCAATTATGTGCGCCTGTTCGCCGACGCGGTGTTCTGGAAATCGCTGGTGAATAACCTGTTTTATATCGTGCTGACCGTCATTCCGGGCGTTGTCCTGGCGCTGCTGTTGGCGGTCGCGCTGTGGGAAAACCACCGCATTAACCGCTGGCTGCGCACGGCCTTCTTTTTCCCGATGATTATCCCGATGGTTAGCGCGGCGGCGCTGTGGCTGTTTATCTTTATGCCAGGCATGGGCATGCTGGATTACTACCTGGCGAAGCTGTTCGGGCCGATGAACAACAACTGGCTCGGGCGCAGCAACAGCGCGCTGTACGCCCTGGCGCTGATTGGCGTGTGGAAGTTTGCCGGTTATTACATGCTGTTTTTCCTCGCAGGGTTACAAAGCCTGCCCGCCTCGGCGCGTGAAGCAGCGATCATGGAAGGCGCGACCTCATCGCAGGTGTTCTTTAAGGTCACGCTGCCGTTGCTGCGCCCGACGCTGAGCTTTGTCATTACCACCGCGCTGATTTACTCGATAACCCAGATCGATCACGTCGCGGTAATGACGCGCGGCGGGCCGGATAACGCCACGACCGTGCTGCTGTATTACATCCAGAGTCTCGCCTGGGACACGCATGATTTGGGCAAAGCCTCCGCCGCCACTTTCCTGACGCTGGCCGGCCTGTTTGTCTTCTCGTTCGTTAACCTCAAGTTGCTGGAAAGGGGCGCCCACCATGAGCGTTGAGTTTTCTGGGCCCGTTGTCAACGCGCGTAGCGTGCCGCAGCCGCTGTGGTTGCGCCTGCGTAAATCAAAGGGCATCACCCTCACAGTGCTGATGTGCTGCCTGGCGTTGCTGTGGGTGAGTCCGTTTCTCTGGATGCTGTCCTCGGCCTTTAGCGCCAGCACCTTTAGCGAAGGCATGGCTTCCGTGCTGCCGCGTTTCCCGCTGACGCTGGATAACTTTCGTGATGCCTGGCAGAGCGCCGACTGGCTGAGCCTGTACGCCAACACGCTGATTTTTAGCTTCGGCACTTTCTTCGTGCAGCTCGTCACCATTACCACCGCCGGATACGTTTTCGCCTGCCATGAATTCCGCGGCAAACAGACGCTGTTTCTGCTGTTCCTGGTGCAGCTGATGATCATGCCGGTGGTGATGATGGTGCCGAACATGATGACGCTCAAAGCGCTGGGGCTGCTCAACACGCTGACCGGGGTGATGATGCCTTATTTCACCTCTGCGTTTGGCGTGTTCCTGATGCGTCAGGCGTTTCTCGCCATCCCGAAAGAGCTGGAGGAGGCCGCGCTGATGGAAGGTTGCCGCTGGTGGCAGGTGCTGTACCGCGTGCTGTTGCCGATGTGCTGGCCGTCGGTGCTGGCGTTTGCCACCGTGAGCATTACCTACCACTGGAACGAGTATCTGTGGCCGCTGATGATGCTCAACGACCCGGATAAACAGGTGCTGACTGTTGGCCTGGTTTCGTTTGCTATGGGCGCCGAGTCCGGCGGCCAGTGGGGCACCATCAGCGCGGGCACCATTATGGTCTGCCTGCCGCTGATGCTCGCCTTTATCGCCTTCCAGAAGCAGTTTCTGCGAAGTTTTGGTTTTTCAGGCATCAAGTAAGGAGTTGAGTGATGTTATTGGCCCATATTTCCGACACCCATTTCCGCAGTCAGAACCAGAAGCTGTACGGCTTTATCGATATTAACGGCGGCAATGCCGACGTGGCCTCGCAGCTGAATGCGCTACGCGAACGCCCGGACGCGGTGATCGTCAGCGGGGACATCGTCAACTGCGGCCGCCCGGATGAGTACCAGGTCGCTCGCCAGGTGCTCGGCACCATCAAGTCGCCGCTTTATCTGATCCCCGGCAACCACGACGACAAAGCGCATTTCCTGGAGTACCTGCGCCCGCTTTGCCCGCAGCTGGGGCACGATCCGCAAAACATTCATTATGCGGTGGACGATTTCGCTACCCGGCTGCTGTTTATCGACTCAAGCCTGGCGGGGCACTCCAAAGGGTGGCTGACGGACAACACCGTAGCCTGGCTTGAGGCGCAGCTTACGGCGGGCGGCGACAGGCCAACGGCTGTGTTTATGCACCATCCTCCGCTGCCGCTGGGGAATGCGCAAATGGACAAAATCGCCTGCGAAAACGGCCATCTGCTGCTGGAATTGGTGGCGCGTTTCCCGTCGCTGGTGCGTATTTTCTGCGGCCATAACCACTGCCTGACAATCACGCAATATCGGCAGGCGACCATCGCCACCATTCCTGGCACGGTGCACCAGGTGCCATACCACTTTGAAGACAGCCGCCCGTATTACGATCTGTCGCCGCCGTCCTGCCTGATGCACCGCCAGGTGGGCGAGCAGTGGGTGAGCTACCAGCATTCGCTGGCTCACTATGCAGGCCCGTGGCTGTATGACGCGGCGATCAGCTGCCCGACGGATGAGCGCTAACGGCCATGTTAAGACTGAATCACGTAAGCAAGCAGTTCGAAGGCAAAGCGGCGCTGAATGCGCTGTCGCTCAGCATCGAAGAAGGTGAATTTGTGGTGCTGGTAGGGCCTTCCGGCTGCGGCAAAAGTACGCTGTTACGGATGCTGGCCGGGCTGGAAGAGGTCAGCAGCGGTGAGATTTGGCTCCACGGCGAGAACATCACCTCGATGTCGCCGCGCGAGCGCAACTTCGCGATGATTTTCCAGAACTATGCGCTGTTTCCGCACCTGACCGTGCGCGACAACATCACGTTTGGCATGAAGATCCGCAAAGAAGACAAGGCCAGCTGGCAGCCTCGTCTCGAGCAGGTGGCCGCGATGCTACAGCTCGGCGAACTGCTCGACCGCAAACCGGCCAAACTCTCCGGCGGGCAGCGTCAACGCGTGGCGATGGCGAGAGCTATTGTGCGTAATCCACGCCTGTTCCTGATGGATGAGCCGCTCTCAAACCTGGATGCTCGCCTGCGTACCGAGGTGCGCGACAGCATCATGGCGCTGCATCATCAGCTCAAAACCACCACCATTTACGTCACCCATGACCAGACGGAAGCCATGTCGATGGCGGACCGTATTGTGGTGATGAGCGGGGGCGTGGTGCAGCAGGTGGGCAAGCCGGAGCATCTCTATGCCCGGCCAGCCAACCTGTTTGTTGCCGGTTTTATCGGCTCGCCCGCAATGAATTTGGTTTCTCTGCCCTGTGAAGACGGCCGCATCCTGCCCGCGACGCTGAACCTGCCTTTGCCGTCCCCGGCGAGCGCGGAAAAGAGCGTCTGGCTCGGTATTCGTCCTGAGCATCTTACCGACAGGCCAGAGGAAGGGCACCTGACGCTGAGCGCGACGGTGCTGCAACGAGAACTGATGGGCGCAGATTACCTGCTCCATGTCAGCACACACCTGGGGACGTTACGCTACACCCGCCGCCATCGCGGGGCGGTACCAGAAAAAGGCGATACGCTCACCCTCGGTTTTTCCTCATCGGATATTCACCTTTTCCACACAGACCTTCACCACAACTTACACCAGGAGATTGACCATGTTTAACCCCCTGATGCATAAATGGCGGGCGCTTGCCGTTTGCTGTTCGCTGGCCGTGAGCGGCGCGGCATTGGCAAAAGAGAAAATTGATTTTATGTTCCCGGCGCCGGTCGACGGCAAGCTGACGATGGAGATGACGCGCGTCATCAAAGCGTTTAACGACTCGCAGCAGGACGTTGAGGTGCGCGGTATTTTTACCGGCAGCTACGACACCACCAAAATTAAAGCGGAATCCGCGCAGAAGGCCGGGCAGCCGCCGGCGTTGGTGATCATGTCGGCCAACTTCACCACCGACCTGGCGCTGAAGGACGAGATCCTGCCGATGGACGAGCTGTTTAAATACGGCCCCCGCAAGGCGGGTGATTTCCTGATGAACGACTTCTGGCCGGCGATGCATAAAAATGCCCAGGTTATGGGCGTCACCTACGCGATCCCGTTTCATAACTCCACGCCAATTCTTTATTACAACAAAACGATGTTTGACCAGGCGGGCATCAAGCAGCCTCCGCAGACCTGGGCCGAAATGCTGGCCGATGCGAAGAAGCTGACCGACGCCAGCAAAGGGCAGTGGGGCATCATGCTGCCGTCCACCAACGACGACTACGGCGGCTGGATCTTCTCCTCGCTGGTTCGCGCCAACGGCGGCAACTACTTCAACGAAAACTATCCGGGCGAAGTGTATTACGATTCACCGACCACCATCGGCGCGCTGCGCTTCTGGCAGAATATGGTTTACCGCGACAAAGTGATGCCGTCTGGCGTGCTGAACTCCAAACAAATCAGCGCCGCCTTCTTTAGCGGCAAGCTGGGCATGGCGATGCTGAGCACCGGCGCGCTGGGCTTTATGCGCGAAAACAGCAAAGACTTTGATATGGAAGTGGCGATGATGCCCGCCCAGGAACAGCGCGCGGTGCCTATCGGCGGCGCGAGCCTGGTGAGCTTCAAAGGTATTTCCGATGCGCAGAAAAAAGCGGCTTACCAGTTCCTGACTTATCTGGTTAGCCCGCAGGTTAACGGCGCGTGGAGCCGCTTCACCGGCTACTTCTCGCCGCTGAAAGCCTCTTATGACACGCCGGAAATGAAAGAGTACCTGCAGAAAGATCCTCGCGCACAAATCGCGCTGGATCAGCTGCAATATGCCCATCCGTGGTACTCGACCTATGAAACGGTTGCCGTGCGCCAGGCGATGGAAAACCAGCTGGCGGCGGTGGTGAATGACCAGAAAGTGACGCCGGAAGCCGCAGCGAAATCTGCGCAGCAAACGGCAGATAGCCTGATGAAGCCTTACGTTGAGAAAACGGCGCTGGCCGACGTGAAGTAAAATCCTTTAGTTCGCATCCCCACGGGCGGTTATTCCGCCCGTTACCCTCATGTTAAAAAATCACTTTCTGACTATAACAGTTGTACAAAACAGCGTATTTTTAGCGCTGTGATATAGACAGGGAGCAGCGCATGAAAAAGTACCAGCAGCTGGCACAGCAGATCCTCGATCAGATTGCCCTCGGCGTCTGGCAGCCGGGCGACCGTTTGCCGTCGCTGCGCGAGCAGGTTGGCCACAGCGGGATGAGCTTTATGACCGTCGGCCACGCCTACCAGATGCTTGAGAGCCAGGGGGCAATCGTTGCCCGGCCACAGTCTGGCTACTACGTTGCGCCCCGGCCCGTGGCACGTACCACGCCGCCGGCGGTGCAGGTGACCCGCGCCGAAACCGTCGATATCAACACCTATATTTTTGATGTCCTGCAGGCGAGCACGGATGCTTCGGTGGTGCCGTTTGGCTCCGCGTTTCCGGATCCGCGTCTTTTCCCGCTCCAGCAGCTCAACCGCTCGATGTCCGCGGTCAGCAAAACCGCCACCGCCATCAGCGTGATTGAAAGCCTGCCGCCCGGTAACGAAGCTCTGCGTCACGCCATCGCCCAGCGCTATGCCCAGCAGGGAATGCAGGTTTCCCCGGACGAGATTGTTATCACCGCAGGGGCGCTTGAGGCGCTCAATCTCAGCCTGCAGGCCGTCACCGAGCCGGGCGACTGGGTGATTGTCGAAAACCCTTGTTTCTACGGCGCGCTGCAGGCGCTGGAACGCCTGCGGCTTAAAGCGTTGTCGGTTGCAACCGACCCGGTGAGTGGAATCGATCTCGACGCGCTGGCCCAGGCTCTGGCGGAATATCCGGTCAAGGCCTGTTGGCTAATGACCAACAGCCAGAACCCGCTGGGGGTGACGCTGCCGCCGGAGAAAAAAGCGCAGCTGGTGAAACTGCTGCAGGCGCATAACGTCACGCTGATTGAGGACGACGTCTACAGCGAGCTTTATTATGGCCGGGAAAGGCCGCTGCCTGCGCGGGCATACGATAATCAGGGCATGACCCTGCATTGTTCTTCGTTTTCGAAATGCCTGGTGGCCGGGTTTCGCATCGGCTGGGTGGCAGCCGGAAAACACGCCCGCCGAATTCAGCAATTGCAGCTGATGAGCACCTTATCGACGAGTTCGCCGATGCAGCTGGCGTTGGTCGATTTCCTCGCGACCCGCCGCTATGACACGCATTTGCGAAAACTGCGCAGGATGCTGGCCGAGCGGAAACAGCAGGCGTGGCAGACGCTGAACGATCTCTTCCCGCCGGAGGTAAAAATCCACCGCAGCGAAAGCGGCTATTTCCTGTGGATCGAGTTGCCGGAAGGGCTGGACGCCAGCCTGCTTAACGAGCGGGCGCTGGCGCACAAGATAAGCATCGCGCCGGGCAAAATGTTCACCACCGGCCGCGCGTGGGACAACTACTTCCGCTTCAATGCCTCGTGGGCGTGGGGCGACAGAGAACATCAGGCGGCAGTGACGTTGTCACGTTTAATTAAGACCTTAATTAAGGAGTTTCAAGGTGTACCAGACTGAAAGATTGCTGCTGCGGCCGTGGCGCGATGACGATGCAGCGCCGTTTGCTGAGATGAATGCTGACCCCGAAGTCATGCGCTATTTTTTGCAGCCATTAACGCCGGAAGAAAGCCGTAACTATCTGGAGGCATTTCGCGAGCGTATGGCGCAAAACGGCTTTGGTTTTTGGGCGGTGGAAGAACGGCACAGCGGCGAGCTGGCGGGATTTGTGGGCTTAAATCGCCCGATGTACGAGCTGCCGTTTTCCCCGTGCGTTGAGGTCGGCTGGCGGCTTCGTAGCGCGTTCTGGGGAAAAGGCTATGCCCCAGAAGCTGCGAGAGAGGCGCTGCGCGTGGGTTTTGAAGAGTACGGCCTCGAAAGCATTGTCGCTTTTACCGCGTTACCGAACCTGCCGTCACAGCGGGTGATGGAAAAATCAGGCATGCGCCGATGCGGTGAGTTTGACCATCCGATGGTGCCGGCGGAGCATCCGCTGCGGCGGCATGTCTGGTATCAGATTCACCGGCAGGAGGTTTAAAAGCCGGCGAACCGGCCTGTAGCACGGCTACTCTGTCGGCTGGAAGACGTAATGGTCGCCTTTGGCCACGATGTGACCGACGCCAGGGAACGGGAAGTGCGGGGCAAAAATCAGCTCGCGATCGGCGGCCAGCTTCGCCAGCAGCGCTTTGCGGTTGGCTATTCCTTCCTGGCGGTCGTTATCATAGGCAATCGCCCATTCCGGCTTCGTCAGCGACACAATCGAGCTGTGCGCCGAGTCGCCAATATCTAACAGACGCTGCTTGCCGGAGACAATCTGATAGCCAACGTGCCCCGGCGTATGCCCCGGCAGCGGTACAGAGGTAATCCCCGGCAGCACCTGGTCGCCAGGCTTAAAGGTTTTCACCTGCGGCTGGATAGCTTCCGCCAGCGCCTTCATCTTCGGCAACGTTTGCAGCCAGGCCCAGTCCGGAGCGGAGATTTGCACCGTGGCGTGGGGGAACGCCGATTTGCCGCCCGCCGTCAGCAGCCCACCAACATGGTCGCCGTGAACGTGGGTGATCAGCACATCGGTAATCTGTTCTGGCTTATAGCCCGCCTTTGCGAGGCTCGAAATCAGCTGCCCCTGAGCGTTGGGGCCAAGCCCGGTATCCAGCAAAATGACTTTGCTGCCGTCTTTGACCAGCAGTGCATCGACGCTGAGCTTAATATTGTCCGTCGGGGCGCCCGCCGCAGACAGCACTTCGGCCACTGCTTTTTCTCCCACGTCGACGCCCATCACTTTGCCATCGTTAGGCAGGGCGTTGTTTTTATCGTGCAGGGCGGTTAACTCAAGCTTGCCGAGCGGAAAAGTTTTAAACGCTGCACCCGCGTTATCCGCCAGCGCGAAGGCGGAGTAGCTGGCTGCAAACAGCGCCGAAACGAGCAGTTTTTTGATCATCAATATTCCCTTTATGCATCAGGTTAAGAACCGGAAACCCATTGTTACCACTGAAATGCCACAGCAACAGATTTTAAGTAAAGCATCTACGCTGATTAATGGTTAGCTGAGCGGGCGGGTTTACATTTTGCGTTGGGGTAAAAGATGAAGGGTAAAACAGTAGGTTACGCAGTGCCGGTAGGCCTGCTTTTGGTGACGTTGAGCGCCAGCGCATGGGCTGAAAACGGGCAGAATTTGCCGGGGGAAAATTTTCCGGTGCTGACAAAGGACTATTTGCTGCAATCCTTTGACGGCAGTGAAAAACCTAACGAGGTCAAGATAACGCCGGAGCTACATAACCGGTACTTCTACAGCAACTGCGGCGGTTCAAAAGGCTGTGATTCTGCTATTCCGGCGGGGGCGATGATGTTTAAGGCGCCGTCAGGTTTTGGCTCTACGCCGCACAGTGAGTTTCCCCGGGTTGAGCTGCGGGCAACCCATAATTTTGTTAACGGCAGTGATTTTGAGAATCAGCAAAGCGGCTCGGTGTTTGTTGTGAAGAACCCGGCCACCCGGTCGATCATTTTTGCGCAAATCCACGGCGACAAACCCGGCGGCTCTGAAATGCTGAAGCTGCGCTGGGAGGACGGCGCGATAGTCGCGGGCGTGAAAGAGAATTACGGCGACGCGGAGAAACGCACCACGCTGCTTTCGGGCGTCGGGCTTAAGGAAAAAATCGACTACAGCATTAAAGCCAAAGGCACTGATAGCGGGATGAAAGTAACGGTTGAAGCCAACGCCGGAGGACGAACGGTCAGCAAAACCTTCAGTTATCCGAAACAGAGTTGGGCAGACATCCAGCTTTACTTCAAGGCGGGGAACTACAACCAGGACAAAAACAAGGACGGTTCAGAAGCGGTGGTAGCCTACAGTAAGCTTGACGTGCGCTATCGGTAAGCTTGTCAAACCCGGTAGCCTGAGGGGCTGCCGGAAGCGTAATTTTTACTTCTTCAACGCAATCAGCACCGAAGAGGCTTTCACCAGCGCCAGCTTGCCGCCGCCGTTCAGGCTTAATTCGATTTAGTCGTTGACGGCGCCGCACGTGACGTTGCTGATGGTGCCGGTTAACTGATTACGGGCAGAAATGGTCATAGTGCCTCCCGGCGATTAATTAAGAAAATGGCTGACTAAAGCATAGGGCGCGCTGCTTTCTTTTCATATTAATTTTCAATAGATACCTAATTTTCTATCCCGCCTGTTATACCAAAGAGAGCGAAGCCGTTTCACCGACTTACTGCGCAGTGCATCACAACCTGGTGAAAATCCCTACGCTGTGTCGCAGGCGACGTACCGGCGGAACTATGCTTTTTACTCAGTCCTTTTACGCTAATGCGCCGCTGCAGGCCTTATTATCAGAACGAGAAAGGAGATCGGGATGCAAAGCCAGTTATTGATTAACGGCCAGCTTGTGGATGGCCTCGGGGAAAAACAACCGGTCTACAATCCGGCAACCGGCCAGCTGCTGCTGGAGGTGGCAGAAGCCACTGTTCAGCAGGTCAACGATGCCGTGCTGGCGGCAGATAAAGCGTTTGCCGAATGGGGGCAGACGACGCCGAAGGAGCGGGCGGAGCATCTTCTGGCGCTGGCCGATGCCATAGAGCAACACGGTGAAGCCTTTGCGCGCCTTGAATCGCAAAACTGCGGCAAACCTTTCCACTGCGTGCTGAATGATGAGATCCCGGCCGTTGTCGACGTTTTCCGCTTTTTTGCCGGGGCAAGCCGCTGCCTGAGCGGCCTGGCCGCCGGGGAATATCTGAGCGGGCACACCTCGATGATCCGCCGCGATCCTGTTGGGGTGGTCGCTTCTATTGCGCCCTGGAACTATCCGCTGATGATGGCCGCCTGGAAGCTGGCGCCGGCGCTGGCCGCCGGGAACTGCGTGGTTATCAAACCTTCCGAAATTACGCCTCTTACCGCGTTTAAGCTCGCAGAGCTGGCAAAAGATATTTTCCCTGCGGGCGTGATTAACGTGCTGTTCGGGCGCGGCCCTACCGTGGGTGATGCGCTGACCGGGCATGAAAAAGTGCGAATGGTGTCGTTGACCGGCTCTATTGCCACCGGGGAACATATTATTAGCCATACCGCGCCGTCGATTAAACGCACCCACATGGAACTGGGTGGCAAAGCGCCGGTTATCGTGTTTGACGATGCGGACCTGCAGGCGGTGGTCGAAGGCGTGCGAACGTTCGGTTTTTACAATGCCGGGCAGGATTGTACCGCCGCGTGTCGGATCTATGCCCAAAGCGGCATTTACGACAGGCTGGTTGAGCAGCTTGGCAAAGCCGTTGCCAGCCTCAAATATGGGCCGCCCGAGGACGAAAGCACTGAGCTGGGGCCGCTGAGTTCAAAGGCACATCTTGAACGCGTGAGCAGAGCCGTGGAGGACGCTAAAGCTTTGGCTCATATCAACGTGGTGACGGGCGGCAGCAAGGTGGCAGGCGACGGTTATTACTATCAGCCAACGCTGTTGGCCGGTGCGAAGCAGGGCGATGCGATCGTGCAAAAAGAGGTGTTTGGCCCGGTGGTCAGCGTCACAAAGTTTGACGATGAGCAGCAGGTGCTTGAGTGGGCCAACGACTCCAGCTACGGCCTGGCATCCTCGGTATGGACGCAGGACGTTGGCCGGGCGCATCGCCTGAGCGCGAGGCTGCAGTACGGCTGTACCTGGGTCAACACGCACTTTATGCTGGTCAGTGAGATGCCGCACGGTGGGCAAAAGCTCTCCGGCTACGGCAAAGATATGTCGCTGTACGGGCTGGAGGATTACACCGTGATTCGGCATGTGATGATTAAACACTGACCTGCTGAAACGGGCGACTGGCGGATTCCTCTGTTTTTGCCAGGCTTACTGGGACCAGTAAACAGGAGGAAAAACCATGGGATTATTTGATTTTGTCAAAGACGCGGGTGCGAAACTGTGGGACTCGCTGAAAGGAAACGAAGACGATCGGGGCAGCAAGCTTGAGGAGCATTTGAAAAACAGCGGCATTCCCGGTGCCGAAAAGGTAAATGTCACCGTTGAAAACGGCAAAGCGGTGATCTCCGGCGGGGACGGGCTGACCCAGGCGCTGAAAGAAAAAATTCAGGTGGCGGTGGGGAACGTGGCCGGTATCAGCAGCGTGGAAAACAATATTCAGGCAACGGATGCGGCGCAGGAGGCGACTTACTATACGGTGAAATCGGGCGACACGCTGAGCGCCATTTCTAAACATGTTTACGGCGATGCCAACAAGTACAACACTATCTTTGAAGCGAATAAACCGATGCTAAGCCACCCGGATAAAATTTACCCCGGACAGGTGCTGATCATTCCTAAGCTGTAAGTGCCCTGCAAACCCACTTCGGTGGGTTTTGTCTGGCAGATCGCGTAAAGTGTTCCGCTAAAACCTCTTTAACCCTCTGCTTAATTAAAGCTCCCGGCATCCACGCGTAAACGGCGGACAATTTCTGCCTGCGTTCAAGGAAGATGTATGACATTAAAAGGTTATTTTTTGCTGGGGATGACGCTGCTTTTCAGTCCTTTTTCCCATGCCCAGACGACAAGAAACCCGGCCATCGCCAACCTGGCAACGATGTTTGATTTTAACGCCCCGTCCGGAAACGTGCGCGAAATGCATACCGTGATGAAGCATCCCTCCGGCGAAATAAACTATGAAAATAAACTGGTGGTGGACCGTGCAGGGTGCGTTACAAGCCTTGATATCAGGGATTCGGCGCAAAAAATGGTCCTGCAGCTTCGCCGTGAAGGGAACGCGCTTATTGGCACCCAGAACGGTAAACCTTTATCCCTCAAGCTGAATGATAAATGCTTGGTGCAAAAGAGAAAGGATGATCTTGGCGAGGTGAAGTACGCCTATTGGCCAAACGGCTTGCTGAAAGAGATCTTTTTCATGCCGGGCGGCCAGCGAATTGCTCATCATGAATACAACCCCAGTGGGCTGCCTCAGCAGGTGGATTTCTATCTGAATGACAAAGTGGCCTCGCAGACCAAAGTCAGCTACGAAGATGCCGCAAAGCGGCCTTTCGACTACAAATTAGTGACCGAGACGATGGGCGTGGCGTTTTTAACCGCCGAAAGCCACTGCCGTTATGACGAACAACTAACGCCCGTTGACTGCGACATAACGCTGGTCACCGGGCTGGGAAACACGCAGCAAACCCAGCATCAGCATGCGACGACGGAAGTCAGCTATTACAGAGTAAAGTAAGTTTCTAAACTTGATCTGCGTCATAAAAAAGAGCATATTTTGCAAAATTTTTTAACAAGTAGTAATGCTTTGTATGACGCTTTATCAACACATGTTGGTTTTTTACGCCGTAATGTCGTTAATCTGCGCCGGGATCACCTGGCTGCTCGCCAAAGACTCCAAACGTATTAAGCTGCTTTGCTCCGTCCTTGTCGGGGCGACCTGGCCGATGAGCTTCCCGGTCGCGCTATTGTTCTCGCTGTTCTGATCGAGCAGGCTTTCGTGAAAGTCAAAGCTTGCCGACGGAATTACGCGTGCGGGTAACTCCCGGGAACAAGACCAAATGAATAAGCTATCAGCAAATCATCTTGTGGTGCCTGGGCAGATATTATAGTCTCAAAAATCACGATGTTAGCTCTCGTCTGGAACTCTTATGGCCGCTCAAAACCCGCTGTTAGCCGTTAACTCGCTTTGCATCAGTACGCTCGAGGGAAAGCCCCTCGTGCAGGAGGCATCGTTCAGCGTTGAAAGCCGGGAGATCGTGGCGCTGGTGGGGGAGTCTGGCTCCGGGAAAACCTTAACCTCGCTGGCGGTGATGGGGCTGCTTCCAACTGGGGTTCGGCAAACGGGCGGTGAGGTTATTTTTAACGGACAGATCGTGTCGGCCGTCGGTCAAAAATATCCGCGCGAGCTTCGCGGGCAGCAGATTGCCACGATTTTTCAGGAACCGATGAGCAGCATGAATCCGGTGTTGAAGGTGGGCGAGCAGATTGCAGAAGTGCTGGTTCGCCACCAAAAACTCAGCTGGAAGCAGGCGCATCGTGAGGCGGTCGCGCTGCTGGACAGGGTCGGAATTGTGAACCCGGCGCAGCGGGCAAAACAGTATATTCATCAGCTTTCCGGCGGCATGCGCCAGCGGGTGATGATTGCCAGCGCCATTAGCTGCAAGCCCGCGCTGCTGATTGCCGACGAGCCTACCACCGCGCTCGACGTCACCATTCAGGCACAAATCCTGGCCCTGCTGCAGGAGTTGCAGCAGGAAATGGCGATGGGCATTCTCTTTATTACCCACGATTTAAGCGTGGTTGCCCGCTATGCGGACCGCGCCTGCGTGCTGTATCAGGGCAATATTGTTGAGCAGGGCGATGTGCCAGCGCTGCTAACCCATCCGCAGGCCGACTATACCCGCAGGCTGATTGCCGCTTCCCAGCCGGAACCGCAGGCCGCCAGGCGCAAAGACGTGACCCGTTCACCGCTGGTACAGCTGTCGCAGCTGACCAAAAGCTATCCCCAGGCGCATGCGCTGCCGTTTTTCCCTGCCAGCCGGCAAACCGTGCTCAAGCCTACCAGTCTTGAAATTGAGCGGGGCGAGATCGTCGGGCTGATTGGCGAGTCAGGTTCGGGCAAGACCACGCTGGGCAGGGCGGCAATAGGCTTAATTCCGGCAGACAGCGGCACCATTATTTTTGATGGACTGGACGTGCGTCGCGCCAGCCGTGAGCAGCAATTGGGGATGCGCCGCCGGGCGCAGATTATCTTCCAGGATCCTTACGCCAGCCTGGATCCGAAAATGGCGGTAGGCGAGCAGATTGCCGAACCGCTGCGAGTTCATAAATTAAGACCAGCAGGGGAAATTCAAAGCCGGGTGAATGAATTACTGGAGCTTGTCGGGCTGGACGCCGGTGCAGCAGGGCGTTTGCCTGCGGCTTTCTCCGGCGGGCAGCGTCAGCGTATTGCCATCGCCCGCGCGCTGGCGCTTGAGCCTGAACTGCTGGTGGCCGACGAGGCCGTTTCGGCGCTGGACCTCTCCGTACGAGGGCAGATCCTGGCGCTGCTCGCCGATCTGCGTGACCGCCTGGACTTAACCGTTCTGTTTATCAGCCACGACCTCGGCGCCGTCCGCCAGGCCTGCGATCGGGTTGTGGTGCTGTATCGGGGTGAAATAGTAGAAACCGGGGCCACGAAGCAGGTGCTCGATCGGCCGCAGCATGAATACACGAAGCAGCTGATTGCCGCCGCGCCGGATATTCAGCAAGCTCTGAAACTGCGTAAGGTGGGGTGATTACTCCGCGCTAAGCAACGGTAATTCCGGGTGACTCGCCCATTCGTGCCAGGAGCCGACGTAAACGGCCACATCCTGATAGCCCGCAAGCTTAAGCGCGACAAGCACCGTGGCGGCTCGTGCGCCACGGTGGCACCAGATAATCACTCTTTTTGACGGCGTAAACCCGGCCTCGGCGGCAAGATGGGCCAGGGCTTCGGTGGATTTAAA
This sequence comes from Cedecea sp. P7760, assembly GCF_013386425.1. Classification (NCBI taxonomy): domain Bacteria; kingdom Pseudomonadati; phylum Pseudomonadota; class Gammaproteobacteria; order Enterobacterales; family Enterobacteriaceae; genus Cedecea; species Cedecea sp. P7760. Next base: position 51,996 of record NZ_JACARU010000092.1, read on the forward strand.
CCGGCCATGCTCGACAACGTCTTCCCAGAACAAGAGTTTTGAACCGGGAATACGTCCGGCCCGGGCGCAGCATTCGTGCACGAAACTGCCGTCATATTCCGTTGGCCTGCGGGCATCAAGCAGCTGCGTTGAGGCCGGATCGGCGTCGATCGTTTCGCAGCGAGTAGCGGCCAGCTGCTGCATGGCTGGCTGGCAGATTGGCGCTCCAGCGGCAGAGACAACCGCCTGTGCGCCGTGGCCCGGCGTTAGTTTCCCGCCTGCAGCGGCCCAGGCATCCACGCCGCCGTCTAAAATCAGCCCGTCAGCACCGAGGGCAAACCACAAGAACCATAGCCCACGCGGAGAACGCATCCCCACGCTTTGCTCGAAGAACACCGGCGTGGCTCCGCTCGTCACGCTGAGCTGCTGCCAGGCATGAACAAAGGCCCCGGCCATTGCGGCGTAGCCTTCCGGCGTGGAGTCGGGAACAAAATAGTCGTAGACGTTCAGGCTGAGCGCGCCCGGTAACGAAGCGGTTTGCCACTGTTCCAGTTCACGCACGTCGAGTAACGCAAATTGCTCCCCGCCAGCCATGCGCTTTTGCAATTCACTGGCGCTAATCAGCATCGGCAGCTTCCCAGCCAAAAGGTAGATTGCTGCCCTGGCCCTGGTCTACGGCAGCCTGCAGCACGCGGGCGGCAAGGGCGATATCAAACACGTTAAGGCCGAAAGAGGAAAAATAAACTCTGTCGGTTGCCGAAGGACGCCAGCCATCGACCAGCAAATTGGTTAAATCTGCCGCCACGTTTTGCTCGTCAAAAAGCCCGGCACGGTACATCTGGAACAGGCTTTTGGCGCTGGTTAGCTTGAAGTCGCCCCAGAGATCTACCACCACTTTGTCGGCGGCGGCGATCGTTTCAAAAGCCACTTCGTGGTAGCCAATTTGCAGCACCAGCGTCCCCGCACGCCAGATGCCAGGGCGTAAAAACGGCTCGCTGGCGCTGGTGCAGGTTATCAGTACGTCCCAGTGCTGACGCAACGCATCGCTCAGTGTTTCAAACTGCGTAACGGGCCAGGGCAGGTCGCCAGAATGGCTGAGCATGTCGGCGAGCGGCTCCGGCGTTTTATTCCAGCAGTAGACCATTTCCAGATCGGGAAAATGTGCGGCGAGCATATCGAGATGGGCGCGGGCCTGAACGCCTGCGCCAAGCAATAAGACGCGTGAAGGTCGCAGAGGTGCCGCCAGCTTGAGGGCGAGGGCAGACACCGCCGCCGTGCGGGTTGCTGTCAGGCTGCCACTTTCCACCAGGCCAACCGGTAAGCCGTTATCCGCCCGGTTGAGCAACGTCGTTGCCATAGCCTGCGGATAGCCGTCAGTGGCGCGAGGGCGATGGGCCGTCCATTTCACGCCTGTGGCGTTGAACCGTCCGCCAACCCTTGCCGGGAGGGCGTAAACTTTGCCCAGCGGCGTGTCCAGATCGACATGGGTTTCCGCCGGCATCACCGCCTCGCCGTTTCTTAGCAGCCGCACGGTGTCCTCAACGTCCTGCAACGCCTTGATCGGGTCGTTGCCGCCGAGTTCAGCGACCTGCTGACGGTTCACTATCTGCATACTCAGTGCTCCAGGAGTTTTTGAGCGAACGGGTAGAGCGCCGGAGAGCCCCCGCAGTGCATGAAAATAACAGAGCTGCCGGCAGGAATACGGCCTTCTTCCGCCAACTCAATTAAACCGTGCATCGCTTTACCAGTGTAAACCGGATCCAGCAGGACGCCTTCCTGTTGAGCAACCTGATAAATGGCCTCAATGCCGCCTTCAGAAGGTACGCCGTAGGCGCTGCCGACGAAACCGTCTTCAATCCAGATATCCTGCGGCTGCCAGCTTTGATCCCAGTCCAGCAGGCTGGCGCAGTCACCGGCCATCGCCGAGATACGGGCCTGGAACCAGTCGGCTTTGGCGCTCACGCTGACGCCGATAATTTTGGTTTTGGGCCAGTAGCGACGGGCGCCGACGTACAGCCCGGCGAGTGTTCCGCCGGAGCCTGTTGGGGCCACGATAATGTCCGGCGCGGATTCGCCCGCGGCGCGAAGCTGGGCGTCCATTTCCTCAACTGCACGAACGTAGCCCAGCGCGCCCAGCGCCGTTGCGCCGCCAAGAGGAATGATCATCGGCTTTTCCCCGCGCGCCGCTGCCGCGTCTGCATGCGCCTGCATCGCGCCTTCAATCTGCGTGAAGTAACCTTCCGGGTCGAGGAATTGCAGTTCGGCACCAAACAGCTTATCCAGCAGGAGATTGCCCTGGTAAGTTTGCGGCTCGTCACCGCGAAGCACCAGCACCGGCTTCATGCCAAATTTACGCGCGGCGGCGGCGACCATTCGCGCATGGTTAGACTGGTGCCCGCCGGTGGTGATCACCACTTTGACGCCTTCGCGGCAGGCTTCGGCCATCAGGTACTCCAGCTTGCGGACTTTGTTGCCGCCGCCGCCAAAGCCGCTGTAGTCGTCGCGCTTAATCTTTACGTTCAGGCCCAGCGTTTCGCTAAGGCGAGGTAAAGATTCCAGCGGCGTGGGGAAGAATCCTAGCGTAACACGTTCAAAATCATTCACATTTTTCATGCATTATCCTGTCTGGTTCCCGAGTGCTGGCCGTGGTTTAAAAGGCGAGTAGCCAGTCATTGAGCGACTGTTGGTAGCGTTGTAGGCCTCTGAGCGTGACGAATTCATTCACGCCGTGGGCGTTGCCGCCGTAGCCCAGGCCGCCTATCAAAAAGGCAGGGGCAACGGCGGCGAAAGCGTAAGCTGGCGCGCAGCCGGGGGCCCAGGGCCAGATTTGCGGTTTTGCCTGCTGCTGGTGATAGCTGGTCATTAGTTCAAGCACGCCCGCGTCATCAATGCTGAAACGGTAGCCCGGATAGCTGTCGCCCGGTTCGAGCACGGCACCGGCCAGCGCCGGGCTAGCAAGCTGCTCCTTCATGCGCTGCATCAGGCGTTCGCCATCGACGATGGGCGGTGTTCTTAGTACCAAATCGGCGAAGGCTTCGGGAGGAATGACGCCCTGAGCCCCGTGCGGCAGGCTGGCTATTTCTGAAATATTCAGCACCGCGCTGCCCAGCAGATAAGCCAGATGGCTGAAGCTGTCGCCGCTGATGGAGAACTTCTCGCTGCGACGGAAAGTCAGTTCGTCCGCCAGGTTAAAATCGAGCGCAAGGTCGTCGAGAATCGAACTGGCTTCTTCATCCAGCTCGCCCGTTTCGAGTACGCCATTAGCGTGAGGGGGCGCAAGGGTGCTTAACGCCTGCACAAGCCGCCAGACGGGGTTATCGATCCACGCCGCGTTGCTGGCGTGAATAGCCGCTTTAGGGCCGCCCCAGCTGCCGCCTTTTACCACCAGACGGCCACCGCTGCGGCCGGTGAAGCCAAGGTAAATTCGCGGGGCACCGCCGCCGTATTCGCACAGAGAAGGGAAAAGCACCGCTTCGGCGGGAGCTACCGGACAAGGCTGGCGGGCGAGGTAGCGCCGCAGGTTGCCGCTGCCAATCTCCTCTTCGCCTTCCAGCAGAATTTCAATGTTGGTGTGCAGGCGGCCGGAGTGATAGAGGTCGCGCACCACCATCAGCATGCCTGCCAGCGGGCCTTTGTTGTTCTCTGCGCCGCGGGAAATAAAAACGTCGCCTTTGTCCGACCAGTGTTTAATGCCGCCGACAAACGGATCGACCTCCCAGCCTTCTTCGTCAGCGGGCATCACGTCGTACATGTTGTACAGCACGAGGGTACGCGGCGAACCGATGTCAATGCGCACGTGAACCAGCGGCGGCGCACCATCCTGAAGCTGTTGGCTCACCGGATACAGCACTTCGGCGTCGGTTTCTTCAATCAGCCACCGCTCAAGCCATAGCGCGAGGTCACGCTGCTGGTCGATATAGCCCGCCACGCTGCGGAAGGGTGTGAGCTGGTGCAGGAGGTCCAGCGTTGCATCGAGAGGCTTCATAGCCGGATCCTCGGGTTGAGTACCACGTACAGCAAATCAATGATCAGGTTCACCACCACGAACACCAGCGCGGCCAGCAGGACAATCGCCTGCACCAGCGGGAAGTCGCGGTTCTGAATCGCCTGCACCGCAAGGCGGCCGATGCCGGGCCAGGCGAAGATAATCTCGGTGACCAGCGCGCCGCCGAGCAGAGAAGCAAAATACATTCCCTGGACGGTGACCACCGGGATCAGCGCATTGCGCAGGCCGTGGCGAATCAGGATCCGCCACGAACTTAGTCCCTTGGCCTGCGCAGTGCGGATGTAATCCTGGGCCAGGACATCAATCAGGCTGGCGCGCACCAGACGGGCGATGGCGCTCATGTAATAGGCCCCAAGGCTGATGGCGGGCATGATCAGATGGCTGAAATTGCCGTAGCCGCTGGAGGGTAGCCAGCGCAGATGCAGGCTGAACCAGATAATCATCAGCAGACCTAGCCAGAATACCGGCACGGCCTGGCCGCTAAAGGCGAACAGGCGAGCGAGTAAATCCCAGAAGCTGTTACGCCAGACGGCGCTGACAAGGCCGAGCAGCAGGCCGATCGCGGTACTCCACGCCAGAGCAGAAACCGCCAGTAGCAGCGTGGCGGGCACGCGCTGGGCGATAAGCTCTGTCACCGGCTGCTCATAGCGCAGCGACAGGCCAAGATCGCCATGCAGCAGGCCGGTAAGGTAATGGCCGTATTGCCAGAGCAGCGGGCGGTCAAAGCCCATCGCATGGCGGAAGTTATCAATTTCCTGCTGGGAAGAACCGGGCGGCATCATCACCGCAGCCGGGTCGCCGGTCAGGTGCAGGCTGTAAAAGATAAGCAGCGAGACGCCAAACATCACCAGCACGGCCTGAGCAAAGCGAGAGAGAATGTAGCGCAGCATCAGTCAAGCCTCGTGTGGGTTTTACGCAGCAGGCTATCGCCGAGCAGGTTACAGCCGACCACCAGGGCCGCAATAATCAACCCCGGCCACAGAACAAGCCATTCCGCCAGCAGCATATAGGAGCGCCCTTCGCCAATCAGGTTGCCGAGGGTGGGCGTAGGCGGCTGGATCCCCATACCAAGGAAGCCGATAGAGGCTTCGAGCACGATAAGTCTTGGGATATCCAGCGTCAGCAGCACAACCAGCGGCGTGGCGAGGTTAGGGAGAATGTGGCGCAGCAGAATGCGCGGCGTGGAAAAGCCCATCGCGCGCACCGCTTCGATGTATTCCAGCTCGCGCAGTTCGAGCGTTTTGGCGCGCGCCACGCGGGCGTAAATCGCCCAGCTGGTCACGCCCATGATCAGAATAATGTTTTCCAGCGAGGTGCCAAACAGCGCCATCACCAGCAAAATCAACAAAATAAACGGCACCGCCAGCTGGATATCCATCAGGCGCATGATGACCGCATCCAGCCAGCCGCCAATGTAGCCTGCCAGCATCCCCAGCAGCGTGCCGATAACGGCGGCAATTGCCGCCGCCAGTAACACCACCGTCAGGGAAAGGCGGGTACCCGCCAGGATCCTTGCCAGCAAATCGCGCCCGAGCTGATCGGTGCCAAGCCAGTGCATGCCGCTCGCCGTCTCGCTGCCCGGCGGCAGGAACGTATCCGCCAGGTTATTGATTAACGGATCAGGCAATGGCAGCCATGGGGCTACCAGCGCCAGCAGGATCACCGTGCCTAGCAATAAGCCCCCCAGCACGCCGTCGCCTGAAATCAGGCGACGAGGGCGACGGGTCAGGGCGCGTCCGGGGAAAATCATTTCAGCCTCAGGTCATACAGCGGAATACGCGCGTCGGCACGGCCGGTAAAGGTCAGGTTATCGCTATTGGCATACAGAGAATCCTCGCGGTACAGCGGGATAAGCGGCTGTTCTTTGGCGACAACTTTCTGAATGTCCTGCAGGATAACTTCACGCTTTTTCGCATCCACCGTGGAGCGGCTGGCGTTCAGCAGCTTATCCAGCTCAGGGTTGCTGACCGTAGAGTACGGCTCGCCGGAGTGCAGGATAGGGTACAGCGCGGCATCGGCATCCAGCGTTTGGGTTGAACCCCACGCCAGCATGTACATCTCAGCCTGTTTGCCGGAGGCCACCTGCTGGGTGTAAACCGACCATTCAGGGACTTCAAGCTGCGCCTTCACCCCGATAGCGGCTAAATCCTGAACGATGGCCTGGGCGACTTCAGCGCTGGCAATATAGCGACGCGGTGCCTGGAATTTCAGCGTAAAGCCGTCCGGGTAACCCGCTTCCTTAAGCAAAGCTTTAGCTTTGGCGACATCCTGCTCAGGTGCCGGAACATTGAGGTAGCCAAAGTCCTTCGCACCAGCCATGGTGCCGGTTGGCGTACCAAAACCATGCAGCAGCTGGCTGGTGTAGGCTTGACGATTCAGCGCCAGCGACAGTGCCTGGCGAACGCGGGCATCACTTAACGGTTTCTCACCATTCTTCAGGCCGAGGTAAATCGTCAGACCACCGCCTTTCACCTGCTCAAGGTGAATGCCGGGCTTGTTTTTGAGCGCTGAAACCAGGTCGGCAGGAACGCTGTCAACCAGCTGCACTTCCCCTGTTAACAGGGCGGTAATGCGAGCGGTCGCTTCTGGAATTGGGCGCCAGGTGACCTGGTCAATTGTCGGTTTTCCACGCCAATAATGTGGATTAGCCTGCATAACCACACGTTCATCTGGTATAAATTCTTTTAATGTATATGCTCCACTACCAATAGGTTTTCGTGCAAATTCCGCAGCACCGACTTTACTTACATAAGCAGGCGGTACGATATAGGTCGGATAGCGGCTCATGCGCGTAGGCAGAAGCGGGTCAGGGCCGTCGGTGTGAATGCGAACCTGGTAGTCCCCGGTGACCTCTACGGACTTGATCGTGCGGATGTAGGAAATGGTTGGCGCGTGGTTCGCCGGGTCAAGGATGCGGTCGATGGAGAATTTCACCGCCGCAGCGTTAACCGGTTCACCGTTGGTGAAGGTGACGCCAGGGCGCAGGTCGAACTGCCATGTCGTTTCATCCAGCGCTTTCCAGGCTGTGGCAAGGCCAGGCTGAAGCTGCATGTTTTTATCACGCAGGACCAGAGTATCGAAAATATTGTCCACCAGGGTGGCGGCTTCTTTAAGAAAACCCGGATCCATCGCGGTGGCGGAAGCAGGTTGGGCTATAACTAATTCACTTGCGTAGCTAAAGGGGGTTACCAGGCTAATTAATACAGCCAGAGTTGCGAGTTTACGGCCGGATGCTTTCATTTGTAGTCAATCCCTATACGTTACCGTCTAAATTATTGACGGATATCGAATGTTTCGTCAGGTTAATTCGCATGGTGGTATAAATTTGTGGTAAGAGTACATGATATATCCTATATACTCCATTGATGACAAGCCAGTTATTAAACTGCAAATACAAAGTAGTTATTTTGCTATAGGAAATAAACATGCTTGACTTAGAAAAAGCGCAAAGAATGAGTTTAACCATGCAAGTTGAGGCAAGGTTAAAGGGTGCGTTGATTGTGGGAACCTTAAAACCCGGCGCAAGATTAGTAACCAAAGAGATTGCCGAACAGCTTGGCACCAGCATTACGCCGGTGCGTGAGGCGCTTTTGCGTCTGGTCTCTTCCGGAGCGCTGGATGCCACGCCTGCGCAGGCATTTTTGGTGCCTGAAATTTCTCTGGGGCGATACCATGAAATCACCACCATCCGTAAAAATCTCGAAGGGATGGCGGTAGAGCAGGCTGCGCGCTACATGGACAAAACCAGGCTGGCCCGCCTGAAGCAGCTTTGTGATGCGTTTCTTGAAGCGAAGCACGTCAGCGTTGAGGCCGCGCTGCAGGCTAATCGGGAGTTTCGTTTCCAGCTGTTTGAGTACGCAGAGATGCCAACGCTCACCGTGTTAATTGAGCAGCTTTGGGTGCGCATCGGGCCGTGCTTTAATTATCTGTACCCGCAGTCGGAAGAAATGAGTCAGGGGCATCATAATTACGACGATTTGCTGGAAGCTTTAGCGGAAAAGGACGAGAAGCGCAGCGTGAAAGCAATTCATAAGGCGATTGACGACGGGGCCGATATTTTACGTCGTCAGTACTTTGGCTAAATAATAAACAGACTTAATTTATTAACGCACAGCAAATAAATGGTCTTTTGTCTTGCTCTGGATGTACTCCAGGTTTGCAAACAAAAGGCCATTATTTATATTTATGACAGTATTTCTTCCTGCGCTTTAGCGAATTAATCGCTAACCCAGCGCCTGCGCGAGATCGGCCTGCAAATCTCCGGCATCTTCAATCCCGACCGACAAACGAATCAGCTGCGGCACGATGCCGTTACTCAACCGCTGTTCGAGCGGAATAGAAGCGTGAGTCATGCTATAAGGCTGGCTGACCAGGCTCTCTACGCCGCCGAGGCTTTCCGCCAGGGTAAACAGCTTCAGCTTACGGATCACCTCTTCTGCACGTTTTTCATCGCCACGAACCACAATCGAAATCATGCCGCCGGGCTGCGACATTTGCTGGCGGGCAAGGTGATATTGCGGGTGAGTCTCCAGCCACGGGAAATACACTTTCTCCACTGCTGGATGTGTCTCTAACCACTGAGCGAGCTGGAACGCGTTACTGCTGTGTTTTTCCATACGCAGGGCCAGAGTGCGGATGCCACGCAGCGTCAGGAAGCTGCTGAACGGGTCAAGCACGCCGCCGACCGCGTTTTGTAAATAGCCCAGCTGCTGCGCCAGTTCGTCATTAGCGCCCACAACCGCCAGCCCGGCCACCACATCAGAATGGCCGTTCAGGTATTTGGTTGCCGAATGCACCACGATGTCAAAGCCGGATTCCAGCGGACGCTGGAGCGCGGGAGAGGCGAAAGTGTTATCGGCCACGCTAATCAGGCGATGGCGCTGAGCGATGTCGGCAATGGCGGCAAGATCTGCCAGCTTAAGCAGCGGGTTTGTCGGCGTTTCTACCCAAATCATCCGCGTTTCAGGGCGAATCGCGGCCTGCAGGCCGTCGAGA
>NZ_JACARU010000093.1:0-1262 GCF_013386425.1 Cedecea sp. P7760
TACGTGGCTGATTTAACCAAAGTCGACCGCTACTCCTTCGTGATGCACCTGGTGTCGCGCGTTGTTGGCGAGCTGCGTCATGATCTGGACGTGCTGCACGCCTATCGCGCCTGCATGAATATGGGCACCCTGAGCGGCGCACCTAAAGTGCGTGCCATGCAGCTGATAGCCGGTGCCGAAGGCGTGCGTCGCGGCAGCTACGGTGGCGCGGTGGGTTATTTCACCGCCCACGGCGACCTCGACACCTGCATCGTTATCCGCTCTGCCTATGTTGAAGACGGGATCGCCACTGTTCAGGCTGGGGCCGGCGTTGTCCTGGATTCAGACCCGCAGTCAGAAGCCGACGAAACCCGCAACAAAGCCCGCGCCGTTTTGCGCGCCATTGCTACAGCGCATCACGCGAAGGAGACTTTCTAATGGCTGACATTCTGCTGCTCGATAATATCGACTCATTCACCTATAACCTGGCAGATCAGCTCCGCGCGAGCGGCCACAACGTGGTGATTTACCGTAACCATGTTCCGGCGCAGACCTTGATTGAACGCCTGGCCACCATGGATAACCCGGTACTGATGCTTTCACCTGGCCCAGGAGCGCCAAGCGAAGCGGGCTGTATGCCTGAATTGCTGACCCGCATGCGCGGCAAGCTGCCGATTATCGGTATCTGCCTGGGCCACCAGGCCATCGTTGAAGCTTACGGCGGCTACGTAGGCCAGGCCGGAGAAATCCTGCACGGTAAAGCGTCTTCTATTTCCCACGACGGCGAAGCGATGTTTGCCGGGCTGCCTAACCCGCTGCCGGTGGCGCGTTACCACTCGCTGGTTGGCAGCAATATTCCTGCCGGGCTGACCATCAACGCGCATTTCGAGGGCATGGTGATGGCGGTTCGTCATGAAGCTGACCGGGTTGTTGGCTTCCAGTTCCATCCGGAATCCATCCTGACCAGCCACGGGGCTCGCCTGCTTGAGCAGACGCTCGACTGGGCGCTGCTCAAGCTGAAGCAGGCCAATACGCTGCAGCCGATCCTCGACAAACTTTATCAGGCACAAACCCTGAGCCGCGAAGAGAGCCACCAGCTGTTTTCCGCCATCGTTCGCGGTGAGTTGAAGCCAGAACAGCTGGCGGCCGCGCTGGTCAGCATGAAGGTGCGCGGTGAACATCCGAACGAAATCGCCGGGGCCGCATCCGCCCTGCTCGAACACGCCGCGCCGTTCCCAAGCCCGAGTTACGAGTTTGCCGACATCGTCGGTACCGGCGGCGAC
>NZ_JACARU010000094.1:0-5303 GCF_013386425.1 Cedecea sp. P7760
GTGATACTTAGGCGCAAACAGGAAGCAGACGCCCAGCTCGTCCAGCGCTTTGCGGGAAGCGTCGGCATTCATTTCAAGGTTGATGCCAAATGCTGCCAGCAGGTCGGATGAACCGGACTTGCTGGACACGCTGCGGTTACCGTGTTTGGCGACCTTAAGCCCTACCGCTGCGGCGACAAAGGCGCTGGCGGTGGAGATATTAATGCTGTTGCTGCCGTCGCCGCAGCGGTAGGGCTTAAGGTCGCCAAACACGGTAACCGCAGCGTGTCCAGCAAGTCCGGTTCATCCGACCTGCTGGCAGCATTTGGCATCAACCTTGAAATGAATGCCGACGCTTCCCGCAAAGCGCTGGACGAGCTGGGCGTCTGCTTCCTGTTTGCGCCTAAGTATCACACGGGTTTCCGCCACGCGATGCCGGTTCGCCAGCAGCTGAAAACGCGCACCCTGTTCAACGTGTTAGGCCCGCTGATTAACCCGGCACACCCGCCGCTGGCGCTGATCGGTGTTTACAGCCCTGAGCTGGTACTGCCGATTGCTGAAACACTGCGCGTCCTCGGCTACAAACGCGCGGCAGTTGTTCACAGCGGCGGCATGGATGAAGTTTCGCTTCACGCGCCAACGCTGGTTGCCGAACTGAACCACGGCGAAATCAAAAGCTACCAGCTGACCGCCGCCGATTTCGACCTGCCTGCCTACCACCAGGAAGCGCTGGCGGGCGGCACGCCGGAAGAAAACCGTGACATTCTGACCCGCCTGCTACAAGGTAAAGGTGAGACAGCGCACGAGTCTGCCGTCGCGGCAAACGTGGCCATGCTGATGCGACTGCACGGCCATGAAGACCTGAAAGCTAACGCACAGAAAGTGCTGGATGTATTACGTAGCGGTGCGGCATACGACCGCGTGACCGCGCTCGCGGGGAGAGGATAAGGCAATGCAGGAGACCGTATTAAACCGCATCGTGGCTGACAAAGCGCTGTGGGTCGAAGCCCGCAAACAGCAGCAGCCGCTGGCGAGCTTCCAGAATGAGATAGTGCCAGCCACGCGCAACTTCTATCACGCGCTGCAGGGGGCCCGCACCGTCTTCATTCTTGAGTGCAAAAAAGCGTCCCCGTCTAAAGGGGTTATCCGCGACGATTTCGATCCGGCCCGAATTGCAGGCGTTTATAAGCATTATGCTTCTGCGATATCGGTGCTGACCGACGAGAAATACTTCCAGGGCAGCTTTGATTTTCTGCCTGTCGTCAGCGGGATTGTCAGCCAGCCGGTGCTGTGCAAAGACTTTATTATCGACGCCTATCAGATTCATCTGGCGCGTTTTTACCAGGCAGATGCTTGCCTGCTGATGCTCTCGGTGCTGGACGACGAACAGTATCGCCAACTGGCCGCGGTTGCCCACAGCCTGAATATGGGCGTGCTGACCGAAGTGAGCAACGAAGAAGAGCTGGAGCGTGCTATCACGCTCGGCGCCAAAGTCGTCGGCATCAACAACCGCGACCTGCGCGACCTGTCCATCGATCTGGATCGCACCCGGCAGCTGGCGCCGCGCCTGACCCACGGCGTGACGGTTATCAGTGAATCTGGCATCAATAATTACGCTCAGGTTCGCGAGCTTAGCCACTACGCGAACGGCTTCCTGATTGGCTCTGCGCTGATGAGTGAAGATGACCTGAACGCTGCGGTACGCCGCGTGCTGTTTGGGGAGAACAAAGTCTGCGGCCTTACGCGTGGCGAAGATGCTCGTGCAGCTCAGGAAGCCGGAGCTATTTACGGTGGTCTGATCTTCGTGCCTGCTTCACCTCGCTTTGTCACCGATGATAAAGCCGCAGCGGTGATTGCCGCCGCCTCGCTTCGCTACGTGGGCGTTTTCAGAAACACGCCGGTAGCGGAAGTCGTGGCGAAAGCAGAGAAATTCTCGCTCAGTGCGGTTCAGCTCCACGGCGCTGAAAACCAGGATTACATTACTGAGCTACGAGCCCTGCTGCCGGCGAATACACAGATCTGGAAAGCATTGAGCGTGGCTGACACGCTGCCCGAGCGCAATCTACAACACGTGGATAAGTACGTGTTCGATAACGGCCAGGGCGGCACCGGGCAAAGCTTTGACTGGCGACTGTTAGCCGGACAAAAGCTGGAAAACGTGATTCTGGCGGGCGGCCTCGGAGCGGATAACTGCGTGGAAGCGGCAAAAGCCGGCTGCGCGGGACTGGATTTCAACTCCGGCGTGGAAAGCGCGCCGGGAATAAAAGATGCTAACAAGCTGGCTGCGGTCTTTCAGACCCTGCGGGCTTACTAAGGAAGAGATACCATGACTTTACTGAACCCTTATTTTGGTGAATTTGGCGGCATGTATGTGCCGCAGATCCTGATGCCTGCCCTGCGCCAGCTTGAAGAAGCTTTCGTGGCGGCGCAAAGCGATGCGGAGTTCCAGGCCGAGTTTACCGACCTGCTGAAAAACTACGCCGGGCGCCCAACAGCCCTGACGAAATGCCGTAACCTGACGGCAGGCACCAACACTACGCTGTACCTCAAGCGTGAAGATCTGCTGCACGGCGGCGCGCACAAAACTAACCAGGTACTGGGCCAGGCCCTGCTCGCCAAACGCATGGGTAAAACCGAGATCATCGCCGAAACCGGCGCGGGTCAGCACGGCGTAGCCTCTGCGCTCGCCAGCGCCCTGCTCGGCCTGAAATGCCGCATCTATATGGGGGCCAAAGACGTTGAGCGCCAGTCGCCAAACGTCTTCCGCATGCGCCTGATGGGTGCCGAAGTGATTCCGGTACACAGCGGTTCATCCACCCTGAAAGATGCCTGTAACGAGGCGCTGCGCGACTGGTCTGCAAGCTATGACACCGCGCACTACATGCTCGGCACTGCCGCCGGCCCGCACCCGTTCCCAACCATCGTCCGTGAGTTCCAGCGCATGATCGGTGAAGAAACCAAAGCGCAGATTCTGGAGAAAGAAGGCCGCCTGCCTGACGCGGTGATCGCCTGCGTGGGCGGCGGCTCCAACGCCATCGGCATGTTTGCCGACTTTATCGACGAAACCGGCGTGGGCCTGATTGGCGTCGAACCTGCCGGGCACGGGATCGAAACCGGCGAACACGGCGCGCCGTTGAAGCACGGCCGCGTGGGCATTTACTTCGGCATGAAGTCGCCGATGATGCAGACCGACGAAGGCCAGATTGAAGAGTCTTACTCTATCTCTGCCGGGCTCGACTTCCCGTCCGTTGGGCCACAGCACGCTTATCTGAACAGCACCGGGCGCGCCGATTACGTGTCCATTACCGATGACGAAGCGCTGGACGCCTTTAAAACGCTGTGCCGCAGCGAAGGCATTATTCCTGCGCTGGAGTCTTCCCACGCCCTCGCCCATGCCTTGAAAATGATCCGCGAGAATCCTGAAAAAGAGCAGCTGTTGGTGGTGAACCTCTCTGGCCGCGGCGACAAAGACATCTTCACCGTCCACGATATTCTGAAAGCACGAGGGGAAATGTAATGGAACGTTATCATCATCTGTTTGAACAACTGCAGGCCCGCAAGGAAGGCGCATTCGTTCCCTTTGTGACGCTGGGCGACCCGAACCCGGAGCTTTCGCTGAAAATTATCGACGCGCTGATTGAAGGCGGGGCGGATGCGCTGGAGCTGGGTATTCCGTTCTCCGACCCGCTGGCGGATGGCCCAACGATTCAGGGCGCAGCGCTGCGTGCCTTCGCCTCTGACGTGACGCCAACTCAGTGCTTTGAAATGCTCGCCGCGATCCGCCAAAAGTACCCGGAAATCCCGATTGGCCTGCTGATGTATGCCAACCTGGTGTTTAACCGCGGTATCGACGAGTTTTACGCGCTGTGTGCCAAAGTGGGCGTGGATTCGGTACTGGTAGCCGACGTACCGGTTGAAGAGTCAGCCGAGTTCCGTAACGCCGCCATGCGCCACGGTGTAGCGCCTATCTTCATCTGTCCGCCAAACGCCGACGATGCGCTGCTGCGTGAAATTTCGTCCCACGGCCGGGGGTATACTTACCTGCTTTCCCGCGCAGGGGTTACCGGCACTGAAACTCGTGCTCAGCTGCCTCTTAACCATCTGATTGAGAAACTGGGCGAGTATCATGCCGCGCCACCTCTGCAAGGTTTTGGTATTTCTGAACCTTCTCAGGTTCGCGATGCGATTTCCGCTGGCGCAGCGGGGGCAATTTCAGGCTCTGCGGTGGTGAAAATCATTGAGAAGAATCTGGCACAGCCAGAGGTGATGCTCAGCGAACTGAAGGTCTTTGTACAGAATATGAAAGCCGCGACTCGCGGTTGATCGGTAAAAGGCCGGGGAGACCCGGCCTTTTTTCTTAGAAGCGGTAACCTGCGGAGAACATAAATACCCACGGGTCAATGCGCGTCTTAATACTTTGCTGCTCACCCGCGGCTTTAAATTTCACCGTAGTGTCGATGTCCATATACCAGACGGACATGTTCAGCAGCCAGTCGTCATTCACCATATAATCCAGCCCGACCTGGCCTGCCGCCCCCCAGGAATCTTTCACTTTCAGATCGCTCAGACCCGCGCTTTTGCCGGTGTCGTTGAAGCTTGCATCAAAGAAAGTCGTGTAGTTCACGCCGACGCCCACATAAGGACGCACTTTGCTACCCGCATCGCCAAAATACCACTGCGCCATCAGCGTCGGCGGCAACTGATGCACGGTCGCCAGGTCGCCGGTTGGCCCAAGCCCAACCTTGTGGCGGAACGGCGTGGCTGCCAGCAGTTCAATACCGATGTTGTCGGTGACCATGTAGTCAAAGGTCAGCCCCAGTTGGGTATTGTTATCAACCTTAAAACTCCCCATCTTGAGCACGTCGTCCGAACCGGCGGTTGGTCGAACCGTCGCGGTACCCGCACGCATAAAGAATTCCCCCGCCTGATGCGCCGAAGCCGCACCGGACAGACACCCCATCGCCAGTAATGCCAGAGTGAGTTTTTTCATAGCCCTTCCCTTGTTATGGTTTTTAACAGCGGGCTGAATATACTCAGAAAGAAGTACAAAGTGATCTAACACCGATCACACTTTGCCTTCTAATTTAACATTCAATGATCTGGATTAATTTTTAGTGACGACATGAAAAACAACAAAGCGAAACCAGATCAATTTTATTGAATTATCAGTTTTCGTAAATTTCTGTCATATCTGTACAACCTGCAGGCTAATCGACGCTATTCAACCGCTTAGAGAAAGTCTTTGTGGTGCCACGACGCCTGCATCCAGGGTACAATTGCCCGCAGATTGATAACCGCTAGCAACACCAAGGAGAGTGCATGTC
>NZ_JACARU010000095.1:0-39687 GCF_013386425.1 Cedecea sp. P7760
GGGACTTGTTCGCACCTTCCCTAAAGGAGATAGACGGAGCTTGAGGATGAAAATAGCATGACGATAAAAAATAAAAAAATTAAGATAGCCATACTTATTGTTATAATAATGGTGTTATCTGCCGGGTTTATTTTATCTCACTCCTCAGGGCCGGAGATATTAGAAGGCATTGTTGATACAGATGAAATTAATATAACCAGTAAGGTTACAGCAAGAGTTGATAGCTTGCATGTCAGAGAAGGAGACAGCATCCGTAACGGGCAGGCTTTAGTCAGTTTGTATGACAGGCAAATTACTGAGAATTCCCTGCAAGCAAAGGAAGCATTAGCTGCGGCTGTAGCTAGTCAGGAAAAGGCATATAACGGAGAGCGTACAGAGTATATTGAGTCATTAAAAGCTAACTGGATAAGTGCTCAAGCAGATGAAAAAAACATAAAGTTATCCACGGATCGAGTAGTAAAACTCTATGATGGTAGTAAGGCTGTTTCTGCCCAAGAACGTGATGATGCCATTGCGAGATATAAGATTTCTAGGCAGAAAACTAATGCTGCCTATGAGCAATATATGCAAGTCAAACGGGGTAACAGGGCAGAGGATATTCGCATTGCTGATGCTAATGTAAATTCAGCCAAGGCGGCTTTTGAGTCTGCGGATTCCTTGGTCAGAGAGCTGAGTGTTCATTCAAAAAATGATGGAGAAATTGCCAAGCGCTTTGCTAATCCGGGAGAACTTGTTTCTGCTGGCTCACCTATATTCAGCATGATTGATTTAAATAATCTTTGGGTAACTATTAATTTACGGGAAGACCGTTTTAACGCATTAAAAATAGGTGATGTGATTGAAGGGGCGATTCCTGCATTGAAATATAAAAATGTTAAATTCCGTGTTTTTTTTATTAACCCCAAAGGAAATTTTGCCACATGGAGAGCGACTCGTCAGTCAAGCGGTTATGACGTCAGAACATTTGAAGTACGGTTACATCCGATGAATAAAATAGAAGGAATGCGCCCGGGGATGTCTGTTATTTTTGATTGGCCTTTTGATAATGACTAATAATACTTTATCAGACTTTTCAGCTTCATTGATAGATGAAATTAATTTCATCTATCATGACCGCTACATGAAAATCTTACTGTTTATTGTGCCGGTGTTTTTATTAACTTTTGTCATCGCTATCTTCAGTTCTGGTGTGCCTGAGAAAATACCTGTCGCACTGGTAGATTATGATCATTCATCATTGAGTCGGGAAATAATCAAAAATATTGATGCATCGAAGAGTATTGAGTTAATAGAAACAACGGACAATATTTCCCTGGCTCAACGCCTGATGAAGAGTATGAAAATTTATGCTTTTATAGAGATCCCCCGAGGTGCATCTGGATCAACTATCCGTCAGGATGATAATAAGGTCGTAATTCGTTATAACGGGCAGTTAAGAACAACTGGTAATGCTGCGTTTATCGGTTTGCAGGCAGCGGTGAATGATGCCTTTAACTCAATAAATAACAGGAAGTCACTGGGTGTTGAGCATAAAGGTACGGGCAACTCAATGCCAAATATACAAGTAATCAGTATCAGCAATCCACAAAATAGCTATGAAAGATTCTTGACCCCAATTGCAGTGCCGGTGTTGCTGAGTATAGTTCTAAGCAGCGCTGTAATTTGCGCTATCGGACGTTTTTTTGAAGAAGGTAATCTCTGTGACGATTGGATTAAGAAAAAAACAATATATTTATCAGTTCAGATTGCTTCCCGTTGCCTACCATATATAACCATCATTTTTCTTTGGGGATTAATATTCAATGTCTGGCAAGTAGTGGGGCGGGGTTGGCCAATTTTAGGTAATTCATGGTTGTTAATTCTGGCGATGTTTATGTTGTGTCTTCTTACTGCATCTATCGCCATTATGTTTATTTCAATAACGCGAAATGTACTTACAGCTTTAAGTATCTCAACGGTATATGCTAGTGCTGCGTTAACCTACTCAGATGGTACGCTTTCTATTTTGAATGCCAATGGTTGGGCTAAATTCTGGAGTAATTTTCAGCCATTCACCCACTATTACCGAATACAGTTAGAGCAGGTCAATCTTGGCAGTTATATCACAACGAGTTTTTCCCAATTTGGTATCTTGTCACTCTATATTATCATTCCTTTAACTATTTCTTTTATTATTCTTGCAAGACGTAATTATAGTCAACAGCCGGTAGTCTTTCAGGAGAATGTAAAACTCGATGGTGTTTTACAGAGTTTTATTAGTACTGTTAAATCAATAAGAAAATGTCAACCTATATTTTCAACGGCAGTTATGTCATTGATTCTTTATAGTGTTTTTTATCCAAGCGCCTACAAGGCACAAATTAACCTCAAACTTCCCGTTGCGGTAGTTGATTTTGATCAATCATCATTGTCACGTAATCTGATCGATAATCTGCAAACCACACGTGAAATTGATGTTACCCAGGTTGATAGTTCTCTGTCTGATGCATTAATTTTATTGCGAAACAGAAAAGTTTCCGCGGTGATAGCTATTGATAATGATTTTAAAAAGAATCTTATCAGAGGAGAGAACGCAGGGATCGATGTGCACCTATCAGGCGGTTATATGGCTGTTGCTGCCGATTTGAGAACGGCAGTGACTAATGCAATAAACGCTACGACGGATGTTAATAGATTAACATCTAAAGCTACTAATAACATCATTCCTCTTCCTCTATATAATCCAACATTGGGATACGAATCTTTTATTATGCCGCTGGTTTTTATTATAATACTTCAGCAAACACTTATCTTTACCAGTTCTATGCTTATTGCATTGCGTAATAGTATCGGTTTAACAAAAATTAATTCATCTCAGTTTATCGGGACGTTTTTTGGGTTGTTTATGGTTGGTTTTTTTGGAGCGGTTTTTGTGTTTGGTTGGGTTTATTATTTGCAAGGGTATCCCAATGAAGGAAGTATGTTTTTACAGGTTTTGTTGATTGTTCTTTTTTCTGCGGCAGTAAGTTCAATGGGGATGTTGATTGGTAGTTTTCTGGATAACATCAACCGTCCAATGCAGATCCTATCGGCTACCTCGATGGTTATTTTTTATGCGTCAGGAGCCTCGTTTCCTACATTTAATATGCCTGAATGGGTTGTGAAAACGATGGTGATTTTCCCATCAAGTACAATGATAAGTGGGTTTACTATGCTGAACTCTCAGGGGGCAGGTATCTATGAGTTGGCACCCGTAATAATAAAAATATCTTTGCTAGCAATTATATTATTTTTACTTGCTATGTATCGTCTAGTTTGGCAGAAGTAAGTATCCTCCGGCAGAGCCGGAGGCTTTAGGGTGAGCGCCTCAAAGGCGCCGACAAACCATGAGCCGCCCAAGGCGCCTGTTATACGTTCAGATTCATCTGGTCGTAACGTTCGTCTTCTCGCTCTTGCTTGCGTATGTAAGCCCTGACCGTGGCTTCATCCAGGCCTACAGTTGAAACAAAATATCCTCGTGCCCAGAAAACTTCACCAGTGAAGTTTTTTCCTCTGCCGAACTGCCGGGCTATCGCTATCGCACTTTTCCCCTTCAGATAGCCGACGATTGTCGATACCGAATACTTTGGTGGAATGCTGATGCACATGTGAACATGATGCCGCTGCTCGATACCCTCCGCGTAAGTCACGGAGTCGGACCGGTATGCCATGAGCTGGATATCGCCCCGTCGACATACTACCGGTACCAGAACCAACGTCAGCATCCGGAAAAACGCAGTCAGCGTGACCGGCGTGATGACCAGCTGAAGCTGGAGGTACAGCGCGTGTACGACGAAAACTACAGTGTCTATGGAGTTCGTAAGGTCTGGCACCAGCTGCAACGGGAAAGCTTCAGCGTGGTCAGATGCACCATCGCGCGACTGATGAAAAGCATGGGGCTTACCGGCGTGCGGCGGGAAAAAAGTACGAACCATGGTCAGCAGGAAAGAAGCTGCGGCAGGCGGCCGGGTAAACCGTCAGTTCGTGGCAGAGCGTCCCAATCAGCTGTGGGTAGCAGACTTCACGTACGTGAGTACTTGGCAGGGGTTCGCGTATGTAGCGTTCATCATCGATGTGTTTGCCGGCGGCATCGTGGGTTGGCGAGTGTCGTCATCGATGGAAACCACGTTCGTGCTGGATGCGCTGGAGCAGGCGCTGTGGGCCCGTCGCCCTTCCGGCACCATCCATCACTCGGATAAGGGCTCGCAGTACGTGTCGCTGGCGTACATGCAACGTCTGCAGGACGCGGGCTTACTGGCCTCGACGGGCAGCTCAGGCGACTCCTACGACAATGCGATGGCGGAAAGCATCAACGGCCTGTACAAAGCGGAGGTGATACACAGACAGAGCTGGAAAAGCCGAGCAGAGGTTGAGTTGGCGACGCTGACGTGGGTGGACTGGTACAACAGCGGCCGACTACTGGAACGGCTCGGTCACATCCCCCCGGCTGAAGCCGAAAGAGCGTATTATGCTTCCATCGGAAACGGAGCTATGGCAGCCTGAGTTCGCGGACTAAAAACTCTCCCGGAAAACCGGGGCGGTTCAGGATCTTCTTGAGATCCTCTCTACCTACGAGTAATCTCTTGCTCTGTAAACGAAAAAAACCGCCTTGCAGGGCGGTTTTATCGAAGGTTAAGCCAGCTTGCAGGCTGCTTAACCAGGTAACTGTCTTGTGCGAGACTAGTCACCAAAACTGTCCTTTCAGTGTAGCCGCAGTCAGGCCGCCACTTCAAGTACTCTCTAAATCTCTCGCACATCATCAGTTACCAATGGCTGCTGCCAGTGGCGTTAAGTCGTGTCTTTCCGGGTTGGACTCAAGACGATAGTTACCGGATAAGGCGCAGCGGTCGGACTGAACGGGGGGTTCGTGCATACAGTCCAGCTTGGAGCGAACTGCCTACCCGGAACTGAGTGTCAGGCGTGGAATGAGACAAACGCGGCCATAACAGCGGAATGACACCGGTAAACCGAAAGGCAGGAACAGGAGAGCGCACGAGGGAGCTACCAGGGGTCAGTTTGGATATAGAGAATTATTGTACGGTAAGCCTGTTTTTTGAACAGACTTACCTATAGCAATAGGGTGTACTCCCGCGCTATACGGCATTTTCAGAGGTTTGACCTTAATCGGATAACCTAAATGCGATACTGCAAGAGCGACAACTTAAAAGCGATAGCCACTGACGCAAAATCAACCCCTTACGAACCAAGATTGGTTAAATAATGCGCTTAACGTACAAAAATTTCCGATCTCCAAACTGACCCCTGGAAGGGCGCCCTGGACACTGACCGGGTATTTTTATCCGGGGTTAGAGGGCCAGTCGTGTAAAAAACCACGTTAGCCGACTATTTATTTGAATAACATAATATTTTAAC
The DNA here is from genome assembly GCF_013386425.1 of Cedecea sp. P7760. Taxonomy (NCBI): domain Bacteria; kingdom Pseudomonadati; phylum Pseudomonadota; class Gammaproteobacteria; order Enterobacterales; family Enterobacteriaceae; genus Cedecea; species Cedecea sp. P7760. The sequence continues at coordinate 5,392 of NZ_JACARU010000095.1, forward strand.
TGATATGCCAGCGTTCATCCTGACTTATCTGAACAGGGCTCCGCCTGTAAAATGTGAAAGATAGAAAGGTAATTATTTATAATAAAATTAAATAATTTCAATTTTCTCTTCAGAATATACACTGACAGTGTGAAAAAACCCCCGTTATCACGGGGATTTTCCTGTAGATAATACGTTACCTGACTTGCTTAGAAGGCGCAAAGCGCAGTATCAAAATACCGGCCAGAGCGGCCAGTATGGACCCTGCCAGAACCCCCACCTTGACCTCATCAACGAGCAGAGGGCTGCCTGTAAAGGCCAGATTGCCGATAAACAGGCTCATGGTAAAACCAATCCCACACAGTACCGAGACACCATAAACCTGTAACCAGGTACTTTTCTCTGGTCGTTTCGCCAGGCCCAGGCTGACGGCCAGTAGCGACAGGCCAAAGATACCTGCCTGTTTACCCAAAAACAGGCCCAGCGCCACGCCTACCGGAACCGGCGACAACAGGTCATTCATCGTCATGCCCGACAACGCGACGCCCGCATTGGCGAAGCCAAACAGCGGCAGTATCATAAACGTGACCCAGGGGTTGATGGCATGCTCAAGCCTGTCCAGAGGCACTTCATCAGCCGCATTCCTGGTTCGCAGCGGGATAAAGAACGCCAGCAGGATACCCGCGACGGTGGCATGCACGCCTGACTGAAGCATGAAAAACCACAGTACTCCCCCCGTCAGCAGATAGGGCAGCAGGCGCGTCACGCCGGCACGGTTCAGGCTAAACAGCAGAGCAACCATTGCCGCTGCACCACCCAGCATCAGAAGCGAAATGTTGCTGGTATAGAAGAGCGCGATGATAGCCACCGCCCCCATGTCATCCAGAATAGCCAGCGCCGACAGGAAAATTTTTAGCGAGACTGGCACACGACTGCCCAGTAAGGCGAGTACACCGAGCGCAAAAGCAATATCCGTGGCCGCCGGGATGGCCCAGCCGGAAAGGGTTTCGTCATGACCGGCATTAAACCCCACGTAAATCAGGGCAGGTACGGCCAGACCACCCAGTGCGGCAAAGCCCGGCAACGCACGCTGGCTCCAGGTGGCTAACTGGCCGGTGACAAGCTCACGCTTGATTTCCAGCCCGACCATCATAAAGAATACGGCCATCAGGGCATCGTTTATCCAGTGCTCAACGGACAGGCCTGCTGTTTTGTATTTCAGGAGTGTTTCATAACCTTCCCTGAGGGGCGAATTGGCCACGATGATAGCGGCTGCCGAAGCAATAATAAGCACAATACCGCCCGCTACAGGTGAACTGAAAAAATTAGAAACGGGCTTGATAACTTTTCTGGTTAATCCGATTGGGTTTTCTGTCACTTAATCTCCCCCTGAGATGTTGACTTACGAATTGTGAATCAGGCAACCCAGAGACTGTGCACTCCAAAAATGCAATGCACAGCCTGATTGACTGATGTAAGAAATTTAGATAATTAAATTAATAAGTTAAATTCGGTCGGTCTGTGGTTACATTTTATCATGCACCGTCAGGTAAATGGCCGCCTTCAGGTAAATTATCGTAAAGCGAAGCCTTGGCGGGGCTAGGGTGCGTTTCCATTCTGAGAAATTTGCTCAGTCTGTTTCCAGAACATGGCTGAAATTTACTATCCGCCGCGTGTCAGTAAATAGTATCTGTCAGTAAGAGCTGGCAACGTAAACTGACACGGGTAGTGATGGAAAATGATTACACAGGACACCGTTTGCAGACAGATGCTGCTCTGAGCCGCATTATCCTGAAAAGCCTGAACAGCAGCTGATGGATAATTATCCGTCCATGCCGGTGACGAATGGCTGTCAGAAAAGACATACCACAGGTCAAAATGGCGCATTTCGTTAACACTGAGGCCAGAAGTTTTGGGCTGGATATATTTATTGCTTGCCGGATGCTGTGAGATCTTTTACGCGGCGGCCATTCCGCGGACCGACGGGTTCACCCGGTTATGGCCAGGTGTTTTTTGCGCGGTTTTCATTTGCCTGAGCATGTAGGGGTCGTCTCAGAAAACGGAAAATAAAGCACGCTAAGCGTGCGTGGAGGCTGGCACCCAGCGGTACAGCGTCGGAATGGACACGCCGAGGTTCTTGGCCACGTCCTTGGGCGGCACCCCGCTGGCCAGCAGCTTCTTGGCCGACTCGATCTTGCTGTCGGTCATCTTCGGCTTGCGGCCGCCTTTGCGGCCGAGCTGCTTGGCGACTTCCAGCCCGGCGCGGGTGCGCTCGACGGTCAGCTCGCGCTCCATTTCGGCAAGGCTCGCCATGACGTGGAAGAAGAACCGCCCGGATGGTGTGCCGGTGTCGATGGAGTCGGTGAGGCTCCTGAACTGGACACCGTGCTTGTGCAGATCGCCGACCAGATCGACCAGTTGCTTGACCGACCGGCCCAGCCGGTCGAGCTTCCAGACGACCAAAGTATCGCCTTCGCGCAGCATTTCGAGCGTCTTGGCCAAGCCAGGCCGGTCTGCCCGCGTGCCACTCACCTTGTCCTCGAAGACCTTTTTACATCCGGCCTTGCTCAAGGCTTCGCGTTGCAGCTCCAGGTTCTGATCCTGCGTCGAGACGCGCGCATAGCCAATCAACATGGCTTGTCTCGCGCCCGGTCGATGCGTTCCTGCATCGCCTGCATCACTTCTTCGTGGGTGTACGATCTGGCGTTGGCGTCGGTGGCTTGCCGCAGGGCTTCCTCAACCTCGCGCGTCATCCGCTCGTAATCCTCCGGCCACAGCGCTTGCTCCATGCGCAGCGACGCCTGACCCAGCAGGTGCAGCAGGCTGAACAGCCGCATGTCGTTGGTGGCGACGATGCGCTCCCGAATCTGCTCCTGAATAGCTTCGCTAGCCCGATGCGCTTGTGGTGTGGCAGTCCCCTCGTAGTCAGCGGGGAATTCCGCTTCCTCGGCAATCCTTGCCCAGGCGCTGGCCAGCGCCTCGATGGTTGACGTGCTCATTTCCGCCGCTCCTGTGCTCTTTGGCGAATCAACCGGCCAAGGGGCCTCGACGCGAAAACCAGCAGCATCACGCCTATCGGATACCAGGTCGAGAAGACCACCAAGGCATCGAAGGCTGGCCGTCCGGTGTTGGTAGGCAGTACGGCGGTCACAGCCATCAACCCGCCGACCGTCCAGATGATGCGCCACACGTAGGGCATCACGCGGGGCACGTAGCCGTCATCGAAAGCGGTCTGGTAGTAGCGGCGCAGGCCGCGCTCGGCAAGCGCCTGGCGCTGCCGCTCCGACAGCGCATCCGTCCGGCCATACCAGCGCCGGAATGGTGGACAGCGCAGCAGCAAAGGGGTGAAGAGGATCATCACCGCCACGATCGCGACACCCCACGCCATGACGGCGCCGGCATCGGGCCGCTTGGCGTTCTCGATCACGGGCGCGAAGACGCCCGGAGCACCGATCATCCAGAACAGCGCAATGTGCTGATGGAAGGAGAGCTTCATTTGCTCATCCACTTGCGCAGCAGGCGCTTTTTCAGGGAGGCGCGTTCTTGCGGGTTGCGTCCCTTGTGATTGGCGATGCGATCCGCCGTGGCGGCCTGGCGCTTGACGGGCCAGTAGGAGCGGCCATCCTTGCCCATCGACCAGACGCTGCTGGCCTGGTTTTCCAGCAGGGGCAGATGGGCGCTCAGGGCTTCGGGCGACGCGCTGGTCAGCGCCGTGCGCTCACGGGTGCGCCAGCGCTGATGCCAGAGCTTCTTGTCCTCGCGCTCGCTGCCGCAGGTCGTGTGCCCGACGATGGGTGTTTTGCGGCGGCTGCGGCTCATAACGTAGTGGTCTCCAAGAACATTCAGGACTGATCCCAGGCGTCGATGGTCAAGACCTGATCGGCAGGACAGGCGGCTACGCGGTCGGGAACTGGATGGTGTTCAGTCTCATGCCGACCCCATTCGATTGATCGCGTCGCTTGCGGCACGCTGCGACGCAAGGAGGTTTGCGACCTGGTTTAGCAGCCGTGTCCGCTGCATGTCTGTTACCTATCTCCCCGACCGCTCATTGGACCAACTCCAGAGATTGGGCTCTATCGCTCAGCCAATACGAAACCGGCATTGGCTGATGCCACAACCGAGACTAACACAAATGGCTCGGTACCTGTATTTCGCGCCCCGTGCACTTGGCCCGGTCTTGCCACGGCTATCTCACCTTCCCTGAGGGCACGAACAATCCCATTGCCCTGAAAGTAATCAGCCATTCCCGACAAAACAGTCCACGTGTCTTGGCCGTGAGGATGAATGTGAGCCGCAATTTCCTGCCCGGGATGGACATGCCAAACCACGATAATTGAGTCTCGGGTTTCAAGCACAACGGAACGAATAGGCTCGCCTTCGGACGGCTGAACATACTCGGCTACAGAAAATATTCTCGATTCAACAGTCATCGGAGATCCCTCTTTCACAGTTGTCGTTACGGTCTTCATCGTCGGCATCCTGACGCACGGCGGGCAATTGCTGGAGCAACGCCGGCAGCCATTCCTGTACCGTCTCCCACACCACATCGAGGTTGATGTCGAAATAGCCGTGAGCCATGCGATTACGCATATTGCGCATGCTGCGCCACGGCACGTCGGCATGCGCCTGGGTGAACTCGACGTAGCCATCCATCACCTTTGTGGCCGCCTCGCCGATGACGATCAGGCTCATGATGACGGCCTGCTGGGTGCGCTTGTCGGCCAAGAAGTCGTCCTTGGCCATCCCTTCCACGAAGCTGCGCGCATCGGTTGCGGCCTGCTGAATGTGGTCGAGGTAATCGGGCAGGCGGTTCTCGCTCATATCGGTTGCGCCTCCGCGAGCACCTTGGCCCGGAACTTCGGCGGCAGGTCGCCGGGAGTCAGCAGATCGACGTCAACGCCGAGCAGCGATTTCAGTTCTTCTTCCAAATCGCCCAAGTCCAACAACGTGGCACCGGGCAGCGCATCGACCAACAGGTCGAGGTCGCTGCCATCCCGGTCGGTGCCATGCAGCACCGAGCCGAAGACGCGCGGGTTCGCGGCGCGAAAGCGGCCTACCGCTTCACGCACTGCGCTTCGCTTCATGTCAAGCACAACAGACGGTCGCATGCGCATCCTTTCTTATCGAAACTCGTTGAGATGATATGCAATCAAGAATAGAATTTCAAGAACTATTTTCGAGAATCGCAATGCCTTGATTCCCGTGCCGCGCCGGTTGCCTTGGCGGGCTTGTCACAAACCTACGTTTTCAAGAAGAAGGAAACCGCATGCCCCGCCGTTCGATCCTCTCCGCCGCCGAGCGCGAAAGCCTGCTGGCGTTGCCGGACACCAAGGATGAGTTGATCCGTCACTACACGTTCAGCGAAAGCGACCTCTCCATCATCCGGCAGCGGCGCGGCCCGGCCAATCGGCTGGGCTTCGCGGTGCAGCTCTGCTACCTGCGCTTTCCCGGCGTCATCCTTGGCGCTGATGAGCCACCGTTCCCGCCATTGCTGAGACTGGTCGCCAACCAGCTCAAGGTCGGCATCGAAAGCTGGGACGAGTACGGGCAGCGTGAGCAGACCCGACGCGAGCACCTGGTCGAGCTGCAAACGGTGTTCGGCTTCCAGCCGTTCACGATTGGCCACTACCGGCAGGCTGTCCAGTTGCTGACCGAGCTGGCCATGCAAACCGACAAGGGCATCGTGCTGGCCAGAGCCTTGATCGAGCACCTGCGGCGGCAGTCGGTCATTGTGCCCGCCCTCAACGCCGTCGAGCGGGCGAGCGCCGAAGCGATTACCTGCGCCAACCGGCGTCTCTACGACGCCTTGGCTGAGCCGCTGACGGACGTGCATCGCCGTCGCCTCGACGATCTGCTCAAGCGCCGCGACAACGGCAAGACGACGTGGCTGGCCTGGCTGCGGCAATCCCCGGTCAAACCGAACTCGCGGCACATGCTGGAACACATCGAACGCCTCAAGGCGTGGCAGGCGCTCGACCTGCCCTCCGGCATCGAGCGGCTGGTTCACCAGAACCGGCTGCTCAAGATCGCCCGCGAGGGCGGCCAGATGACGCCCGCCGACCTGGCGAAGTTCGAGCCGCAGCGGCGTTACGCGACCCTGGTGGCGCTCGCCATCGAGGGCATGGCCACCGTCACCGACGAAATCATCGACCTGCATGACCGCATCCTGGGCAAGCTGTTCAATGCCGCCAAGAACAAGCATCAGCAGCAGTTCCAGGCATCCGGCAAGGCGATCAATGCCAAGGTGCGGCTGTTCGGGCGCATCGGCCAGGCGCTGATCGAGGCCAAGCAAGCGGGCCGCGATCCGTTCGCCGCCATCGAGGCCGTCATGTCCTGGGATGCTTTCGCCGAGAGCGTCACCGAAGCGCAGCGGCTCGCGCAACCCGAGGACTTCGATTTCCTGCACCGCATCGGCGAGAGCTACGCCACGCTGCGCCGCTACGCGCCGGAATTTCTCGACGTGCTCAAGTTGCGGGCCGCGCCCGCCGCCAAGGACGTACTCGACGCCATCGAGGTGCTGCGCAGCATGAACAGCGACAACGCCCGCAAGGTGCCCACCGACGCGCCGACCGAGTTCATCAAGCCGCGCTGGCAGAAGCTGGTGATGACCGACACCGGCATCGACCGGCGCTACTACGAACTGTGCGCGCTGTCGGAGCTGAAGAACGCGCTGCGCTCCGGCGACATCTGGGTGCAAGGCTCGCGCCAGTTCAAGGACTTCGAGGACTACCTGGTGCCGCCCGCGAAATTCGCCAGCCTCAAGCAGGCCAGCGAATTGCCGCTGGCCGTGGCCACCGATTGCGACCAGTACCTGCATGACCGGCTGACGCTGCTGGAAACGCAGCTCGCCACCGTCAACCGCATGGCGCTGGCCAACGAGCTGCCGGACGCCATCATCACGGAGTCGGGCCTGAAGATCACGCCGCTCGATGCGGCGGTGCCCGATACCGCACAGGCCCTGATCGACCAGACGGCGATGATCCTACCGCACGTCAAGATCACCGAATTGCTGCTGGAGGTAGACGAATGGACGGGCTTCACCCGGCACTTCGCCCACCTGAAGTCAGGCGACCTGGCCAAGGACAAAAACCTGTTGCTGACCACGATCCTCGCCGACGCGATCAACCTGGGCCTGACCAAGATGGCGGAATCGTGCCCCGGCACGACCTACGCCAAGCTGGCCTGGCTGCAAGCCTGGCACATCCGCGACGAAACCTACGGGGCGGCACTGGCCGAGCTGGTCAACGCGCAGTTCCGACATCCCTTCGCCGGGCATTGGGGCGACGGCACCACGTCATCGTCGGACGGCCAGAACTTCCGCACCGGCAGCAAGGCCGAGAGCACCGGCCACATCAATCCGAAATACGGCAGCAGCCCAGGGCGGACGTTCTACACCCATATCTCCGACCAGTACGCGCCGTTCCACACCAAGGTCGTGAACGTCGGCGTGCGCGACTCGACCTACGTGCTCGACGGCCTGCTGTATCACGAATCCGACCTGCGGATCGAGGAGCACTACACCGACACGGCAGGGTTCACGGACCACGTCTTCGCGTTGATGCACCTGCTGGGCTTCCGCTTCGCCCCGCGCATTCGTGACCTGGGCGACACCAAGCTCTACATCCCGAAGGGCGATGCCACCTACGAGGCGTTGAAACCGATGATCGGCGGCACGCTCAACATCAAGCACGTCCGCGCCCATTGGGATGAAATCCTGCGGATGGCCACCTCGATCAAGCAGGGCACGGCGACGGCCTCGCTGATGCTCAGGAAGCTTGGCAGCTACCCGCGCCAGAACGGCCTGGCCGTCGCCCTGCGTGAGCTGGGACGCATCGAGCGCACACTGTTCATCCTGGACTGGCTGCAAAGCGTCGAGCTGCGCCGCCGCGTGCATGCCGGGCTGAACAAAGGCGAGGCGCGCAACGCGCTGGCCCGCGCCGTGTTCTTCAACCGCCTGGGGGAAATCCGCGACCGCAGCTTCGAGCAGCAGCGCTACCGGGCTAGCGGCCTCAACCTGGTGACGGCGGCCATCGTGCTATGGAACACGGTCTATCTGGAGCGGGCCGCGAACGCCTTGCGTGGCCACGGTCAAGCCGTCGATGACGGCCTGTTGCAGTACCTGTCGCCGCTCGGCTGGGAGCACATCAACCTGACCGGCGATTACCTCTGGCGCAGCAGCGCCAAGATCGGCGCGGGCAAGTTCAGGCCGCTACGGCCGCTGCAACCGGCTTAGCGTGCTTTATTTTCCGTTTTCTGAGACGACCCCAAATACGGCATCAGTTACCGTGAGCTGCAGGAGATGCTGGCTGAACGCGGAGTGAATGTCGATCACTCCACGATTTACCGCTGGGTTCAGCGTTATGCGCCTGAAATGGAAAAACGGCTGCGCTGGTACTGGCGTAACCCTTCCGATCTTTGCCCGTGGCACATGGATGAAACCTACGTGAAGGTCAATGGCCGCTGGGCGTATCTGTACCGGGCCGTCGACAGCCGGGGCCGCACTGTCGATTTTTATCTCTCCTCCCGTCGTAACAGCAAAGCTGCATACCGGTTTCTGGGTAAAATCCTCAACAACGTGAAGAAGTGGCAGATCCCGCGATTCATCAACACGGATAAAGCGCCCGCCTATGGTCGCGCGCTTGCTCTGCTCAAACGCGAAGGCCGGTGCCCGTCTGACGTTGAACACCGACAGATTAAGTACCGGAACAACGTGATTGAATGCGATCATGGCAAACTGAAACGGATAATCGGCGCCACGCTGGGATTTAAATCCATGAAGACGGCTTACGCCACCATCAAAGGTATTGAGGTGATGCGTGCACTACGCAAAGGCCAGGCCTCAGCATTTTATTATGGTGATCCCCTGGGCGAAATGCGCCTGGTAAGCAGAGTTTTTGAAATGTAAGGCCTTTGAATAAGACAAAAGGCTGCCTCATCGCTAACTTTGCAACAGTGCCCCTAATCGTGTTCAGCAGAATAGCCGGAGGAAGTTTCCTACTGTCGATAAGAAAGGATTGGCACAGGGAGTGTGAATATCGAAACACCATCACAGAATAATGCCAGATAGAAATGCGATAGTAGGGTTGGATATTTAAATAAGGAGCATCCCGACTTAAAATGAATATGACTGCGTAACCAGGCGCAATAAAAAAAGCGAAAGAATCGCTTTTATTCTGGTTGTTTTTTCGAAGAGTGACCGTTTTCTGAGATGACAAGAAATAAGGAAGTCCTATGATCGCTAGCGGAATAGTTCAAAAACTGAATGCGCAAATGAATCAGGAGTTTTATACCTCAAATTTGTATCTTCAGCTCAGCCAGAGGTGCAGCGAGAATAGCCTTAATGGCACCGCACTATTTTTGCGTCATCAGGCGCAAAATACGGTGACGCAAATGATGCGCATGTACGAATACATCAAACAGAGCGGCGCCACGCCGGTGTTACAGGAGCAACACGCCCGGTGCGGTGAATTTTCCACGCTGGAAGATCTGTTTGAGCAGACGGTAAGCGATTACCAGAAGCGCATTAATGCGCTGACCTCTTTGACGGAAGACGCCCAGGCAGCAAACGATAAGTCAGCGATTAACTTCCTGAAGCGATACAGAAAAGAGGAAATCGTGGACGGGACGCTGTTGCAAATCATTCTGGATGAAGTCCGCAGCGCTAAAAAAGCGGGCATCAACATGCAGCAAACCGACCACTATCTGGTTGGCGTGATCGATCGCTATCACTAAATCAATTTCGCAGTACGAGGAGGTTTTACGCCTCCTCAGAAAATCTGTTTTACATCAGAAACAGAGGTTTATGCCAGTGAACATTTGATACCCAACACGTCATAGTGATTTTTTAACTTAGCGTTTTTATATCGTGCCAAAAATGTCTCTGCTTGTGTCTTTATATTAAGGAAGGTGCGAATAAGCAGGTCATTTCTTCCCAAGCTGACTCGCTGATTAAAATTTCGCGGATCTGGGCCGATTTTTTTCCCGCAAACACATCGAATCAGCCTATTTAGGCTATTTTTTCCACCATTTCTGGCGTTATTTCCGGTTTTTACTGAGATCTCTCCCACTGACGTATCATTTGGTCCACCCGAAACAGGTTGGCCAGGGTGAATAACATCGCCAGTTGGTTATCGTTTTTCAGCAGCCCCTTGTATCTGGCTTTCACGAAGCCGAACTGCCGCTTGATGATGCGAAACGGGTGCTCCACCCTGGCACGGATGCTGGCTTTCATGTATTCGATGTTGATGGCCGTTTTGTTCTTGCGCGGATGCTGCTTCAAGGTTTTTACCCTGCCGGGACGCTCGGCGATCAGCCAGTCCACATCCACCTCGGCCAGCTCCTCGCGCTGTGGCGCTCCTTGGTAGCCGGCATCGGCTGAGACAAATTGCTCCTCTCCATGAAGCAGATTACCCAGCTGATTGAGGTCATGCTCGTTGGCCGCGGTGGTGACCAGGCTGTGGGTCAGGCCACTCTTGGCATCGACACCAATGTGGGCCTTCATGCCAAAGTGCCACTGATTGCCTTTCTTGGTCTGATGCATCTCCGGATCGCGTTGCTGCTCATTGTTCTTGGTAGAGCTGGGTGCCTCAATGATGGTGGCATCCACCAAAGTGCCTTGGGTCATCATGACGCCTGCTTCGGCCAGCCAGCGATTGATGGTCTTGAACAATTGACGGGCCAGTTGATGCTGCTCGAGCAGGTGGCGGAAATTCATGATGGTGGTGCGATCCGGCAGGGCGCTATCCAGGGATAATCGGGCAAACAGGCGCATGGAGGCGATTTCGTACAGGGCATCTTCCATGGCACCGTCGCTCAGGTTGTACCAATGCTGCATGCAGTGAATACGCAGCATGGTCTCCAGCGGATAGGGCCGTCGGCCATTGCCCGCCTTGGGATAAAACGGCTCGATGACAGCGGTCATATTCTGCCATGGCAGAATCTGCTCCATGCGGGAGAGGAAAATCTCTTTTCGGGTCTGACGGCGCTTAGTGCTGAATTCACTATCGGCGAAGGTGAGTTGATGGCTCATGATGTCCCTCTGGGATGCGCTCCGGATGAATATGATGATCTCATATCAGGAACTTGTTCGCACCTTCCCTAACTTTGCAACAGTGCCTGTAATATCTGGCGTATTTATACTGCCGCAGCCTTGGACAGTTCGTGGTTTACGTAACCGGTATTGTTCCCACGTTTCGAGCTTTCCAGAACGACCTTCAACCCTCACCATCGGCCCTGCCAATGACAAGTTTGCCCACAAGGCAGTCTCGGAGATTCTTTTCGACCCATCAGCAACTTATGCCTAAGTCACCGGCGGCTTGCCTGCCACACATTGAACATTACAGACCAATTAGCACTTTGTCACCGGGGAAAGATGTAAAGATTATGTATAAATAGATTGGCTTAGAAGTGACATTTCAACTTTGGAGAAACAGGTGACATTTTAAACTTGCTTTAACAAAATTTTGGGACTGACCGAAACAAAAAGGCCAGCCCCGGAGGGCTGGCTATTCAGTACAGGGCAATGACAGGTTTCTTGATGCCGCAGGCGTGAGCGTAGCGGGTCAGTGTGTCGATGCTGGCTTTGGTGATGTTGTTTTCCAGGCGAGAAATAACCGGAGGTGTAACCCCCATGCGTTCAGCAACCTGCGCTTTTGTCAGGTTGTCATGCTTGCGCCATTCAGCAAGCAGCTCCCTGAGCTTTTCCTTACGTTCTTCTTCCTGCCATGCAGCGCGATATTCATCGTCCTGCATCCACTCGTTATGCAGTTCTTTATGGCTTACCAGTTTCATTAAGTACCTCCGCTAACCGCTTTTTGGCGAGATCGATTTCTTTCGCTGGCGTTTTCTGTGACTTCTTGATGAAAACACGGAGCATGATGATGGTATTGCCTTTGTGGTATACCCAGATTCCCCTGGCTATGTCCGTCCCCATCGTGCGGATCTCAAAAAGTCCATCGCCCAGGGGCTTCGTGTCCGGCTCCCGCAGTAATCGGGCGTCATACTCCAGTTTGCCGATGAGACGGTCAAACTTCACCCTGATTTTTACGGGTAATGCTGTGGCTTCTTCCCTGGCTTCCGGGTGATAAACAACGCTAAACATGTGACCTCCCATTTCTATTAATATTAACCTATAGGCTAATTTCAGACAAGGTAGAATTAACCTATAAGCTAATTTTGTTGGCAGTTATCGTGGCTACCCGGTCACTACCCTGTTAGGGGTCAGTTTGGAGATCGGAAATTTTTGTACGTTAAGCGCATTATTTAACCAATCTTGGTTCGTAAGGGGTTGATTTTGCGTCAGTGGCTATCGCTTTTAAGTTGTCGCTCTTGCAGTATCGCATTTAGGTTATCCGATTAAGGTCAAACCTCTGAAAATGCCGTATAGCGCGGGAGTACACCCTTATGCGATAAGCATTTTTGTTAAAAATACCGCACCGAATAATTTATGAGGGAAAATATATGTCAAGGAGGCAGATTCTTTCTCTGTCGGAAAGAGAATCATTACTGGCATTACCGGACGATGAGTTAACGCTGACACGAATGGCGTATTTTAGTGAGCATGATCTGGCGCTTATCAGTGCTCACCGTAAACCCGCCAGCCGTTTTGGTTTTGCCGTCCTTCTTTGCTATCTGAAAAATGTCGGCTTTGCACCGGATAAAAAAATCCCACCCTCTGATGCGCTGCTGAAGCATATAGCCGGCAGGCTAAAACTTACCGGTGATCTCTGGCCTGCTTACCTTTCCGGCAGGGAAACCACGCGACGCGAACATTTAACCGAACTGTACCGCTATCTTGGTGTAAAATCGTTCACCGGCAAAATACAGCAGGACTGTATTACACACCTGCTGCCGATGGCGACGCGCACCGATAAAGGTATTCTTCTGGCCGAAGAACTGCTGGTCTGGCTCCGGAAGAACAACGTGATAATCCCCGCTATTGATGTCGTGGAGCGTACCTGTGCGGAGGCCATGGCTGGCGGCGATAAAATCGTATTTCAGACTCTGAATGCCCCGTTAACTCCGACTCACAAGGCTGCCCTGGATCGTTTACTTGAGTCCTCAGATAATCAGTCTTCCAGGCTAACATGGCTTCTGCAACCGCCGGGTAAAATCAATGGTAAGAACGTGCTGCAACACCTTGATCGGCTCAGTAGCATTGAATTGCTGGCATTACCTGAAGGTATAGATCGTACCATTCACCAGAACCGGTTGCTGAAACTGGCGCGGGAAGGCCGAAAGATGAGCAGCCGGGATTTGACCCGATTTTCAGCAGCCCGGCGTCATGCGATCCTGGTGTGCGTGCTGGAAGAAGCCAGAGCCACACTGACAGATGAAGTGATTGAGCTGCATGAACGCATGCTGAACAGCCTGTTCAGCAAAGCCAAAAGAACACAGGCTGAGCGCCTTCAGCAGACCGGAAAGCTGATCCAGTCAAAACTGAAGCAGTACATCGATGTCGGCCAGGCACTGTCAGATGCTCGTGATTCCGGTGGCGATCCATGGCTCGCAATAGAAAACATACTCCCGTGGCCTGAATTTGTCGCCAGTCTGGAAGAAACGCGCCATCTCGCCAGAAAAAATAATTTTGATCCGCTGCATATTATTACTGAGAAATACAGCACATTACGGAAATATGCCCCGCGCATGTTGTCCGCTTTACAGTTAGTCGCCACCCCGGCAGCGCAACCTCTGGCTGATGCGCTGGTTGTGATCAAGGATATGTACCGGAAGCAGTCACGTAAAGTTCCGGTGACAGCGCCGCTTGAGTTTGTCCCTGAAAGCTGGCGCAAGGTGGTGATTACACCTGCGGGTATTGACCGGCAGTACTATGAATTTTGTGCGCTCAGCGAGCTTAAGGGGGCATTGCGCTCCGGGGACATCTGGGTTAAAGGCTCACGCCGCTACAAAAACTTTGATGATTACCTCATTCCCGAAAAGGACTTTGACAAACTCACACCGGCGCTGCCCCTGCCCGTATCAGCTGATTATCATGAGTACATTACCAGCCGTATGACCCTGCTTCAGTCCAGACTTGAAGAGGTCAATGCCATGGCTGCCCTTGGTGAGCTGCCCGATGTGGAAATATCTGACAGGGGAGTAAAAGTCTCTCCGCTGGATAACTGCGTCCCGGTGCAGGTTTCACCGCTGGCAGAGCTGGTTTACAGCATGCTACCGCGCCCTAAAATCACGGAAATTCTCGATGAGGTAAACAGCTGGACGACGTTTACCCGACAATTTTCGCATATAAAAAATGACATTACCCGTCCCGATACCCGCCTGCTCCTCACCACCATCCTTGCGGATGGCATCAATCTTGGTCTGACCAAAATGGCGGAAGCCTGCCCCGGAAGCACCAAATCATCACTGGAAGATATCCAGGCATGGTACATCCGCGACGAAACCTATTCAGCCGCCCTCGCAGAGCTGGTAAACGCGCAGGGGAAAAGACCACTGGCGGCATTCTGGGGAGACGGGACAACGTCATCATCAAACGGACAAAATTTCAGAACAGGCAGCTCTGGCCGCTACGCAGGGCAGATTAACCCGAAATACGGGCAGGAGCCTGGACGTCAGTTTTACACCCATATTTCGGATCAATACAGCCCGTTTTACACCTGCATAATCAGTCAGGTCAGGGATTCAACGCATGTGCTCGATGGCCTGCTGTACCACGAAAGTGACCTGGAAATCAGGGAACATTACACCGATACAGCAGGTTTCACCGATCATGTCTTTGCCCTGATGCATCTGCTGGGATTTGCGTTCTGTCCGCGAATCAGGGATCTCCACGACAAGAAGCTGTTTATCAAAGGGAAAGCGGACCAATATCCGGCGCTTCAGTCACTGATATCAACAACCAGCCTGAATCTGAAAGAGATCGAAATTCACTGGCGTGAAGTGCTGCGTCTGGCGACATCAATAAAGCAGGGAACCGTGACGGCATCCCTGATGCTGAAAAAGCTTGCCAGCTACCCCAAGCAAAACGGACTTGCCAAAGCATTGAGGGAAATTGGGCGTATTGAACGAACGCTGTTTATGCTCGACTGGTTCCGCGATCCTGCACTGCGTCGGCGGGTACAGGCGGGGCTGAATAAAGGTGAGGCCCGTAACGCGCTGGCGCGAGCGGTCTTTATGCATCGGCTGGGAGAGATCAGGGACCGAAAACCGGAAAATCAGAGCTATCGCGCCAGCGGGCTGACGCTGCTGACGGCTGCGATCTCGCTGTGGAATACCGTGTATATGGAAAGAGCGATCGATGCCCTGAAACGTAAGGGGCTGAAGATCAACAAGCAACTGCTGTCGCATCTGTCGCCATTAGGCTGGGAGCATATCAATCTGACAGGCGATTACATCTGGAAAAGCAACCGGATACCGGCTTCTGGTAAGTTTCGTCGGCTGAGACCAGCTAAAGTCGAAAGGTCAAAAAATAGCCTTAACGAATGGAAGGGACTTCCCCTGGATATGCGCCTGATTAACTCTTGTGCAATCATGGGGTAAACATAGCCCCGGAGGGATTCGTTATGACCATCACGACTGTCGGTATCGATCTTGCTAAAAATGTGTTCGCTGTTCACTGCGTTGACCAACACGGTAAAACTGTTCTGGTTAAACCCAAAGTATCGCGTGCTGCCCTTCCTGAGCTGATTGCCAGTTTACCTCCCTGTGTTATCGGGATGGAGGCATGCTCCGGGGCTCACTACTGGGCAAGGTTGTTTCGGCAATATGGTCATGAACCACGGCTGATGGCTGCTAAATTTGTATCTCCTTACCGCATGGCCGGTAAATCAGGCAAAAATGATGCAGCTGATGCTCAGGCTATCTGTGAAGCAGTTCGTCGCCCGCATATGCGGTTTGTACCAGTGAAGGATGAGAGCCAGCAGGCGATGCAATGCCTACACCGTATCAGACAGGGTTTTATCGAAGAGAAAACAGCAACATATAACCGATTGAGAGGTTTGATATCGGAATTCGGTGTCATCGCCCCACAAAGTACAGATGCCCTGCGTCACATGGTTTCTGAGCAGAAGAGTTCTTTGCCACTTCAGGTTCAACAATGTGTTAATGACCTGCTGGAACACATTGATCGTATTGAAGATAATATTACTGAATATGACCGGATTTTGTCCCGCATGGCAAAAACAGATCACCGCAGCCAGCGATTGATGGAACTGAAAGGGATTGGTCCCACAACGGCCTGTGCGCTGGTCGCCAGTATCGGTAATGCACACGATTTTAAAAATGGGCGACAACTGGCAGCCTGGCTGGGACTAACGCCATCGCAGTACAGCAGTGGTGGGAAATCAAAGCTTGGCAGGATAACTAAAGCTGGCGATTCGTATCTGCGAACGCTACTGGTTCAGGGGGCTCGTTCGGTTCTGATTGGTGCCGAGAAAAGGACTGATTTATTCAGTCGTTGGGTCTGTTCACTGGTCGATCGCAGAGGATACTGGCGTGCCGTTGTAGCCATCGCCGCCAAAAACGCAAGGCTGTGCTGGGCATCATTGCATTACGGTGATGATTTCAGGCTGTACTCAGCCAGCTAAAGCACGAAACAAAATAACCATCTGACCTGCAATTCGTTGATGATAAAGGGTTAGACCCCGTGAGGCCTATCTGGCTATTGTACAGGATATACGTATCCGCTTAACGAACAAGAACCTCACGCGCGTCTTTCATCAGGGTCCGAATCGATGACGATTCATCATGGCCGTTTATAGTACCGCAGTCTCTCCCCTTTATTTTTACTGAAGAGCAGACAGAAACCATAAACACCGGCGTTGACACGCCGGGGAAGCCCTTATAGTACAATAATTTTCGATATCCAAACTGACCCCATATTCAGAAAATTGTGGATACCACTGCCGAGGTGCTCGGTAGACGCTACAGCGTTAACGTATTCTCAAACTGAGCGCCGGAGAAGGAGGTGTCCAGGTGACCTCCTTCTACCTTTTTTTAAATCAAAGACCGTCAAATTTAATTCCCCTGTCAGACGTCATCGGCACACTTAAAATAAAACCCGTCCTTTTCCCGGTTGCCATTTTCACTTTTCAGATATTCGTCAAAATATTTCACCACGGGTTATTTGGGCCAGAGGCCGTATTGATATAATGAGCTCACATTTCTGAAAGGAGTTTTAGATGAATAAGTCTCTGGTCAGCTTTGCGGAATTATCCGGCGATGCTATTAATCTTGCGCGACAGTCGGTTATCGAGATGGAAATGACCGCTGCCCGGGAAAAGATTGGAAAGGCTCGTTCGTTATTCCGCTCAGGTATTCATCGTGCTGTTAATGGCTATCCGCTGATTCAGTCGGCGGCTAACCAGATGAGCGTCATTAAACGACTCCAGAGCGACACAGAATATCTCGATGCCTGTATTACTGAGAATCTTTGTATGTTCTCGACAGAGGGTTATCTGTACCTGTTTATGCAACGCCGCTTCATTAATGAACCCGTGTCTGAAGGCCGGGAACTGAACAATATTTCCATTTAAAGGTGACATTATGAAACCATTTGGACTTGCCGGAAAACCGCAGCCTGAGCCCTGTGGCTGCTGCTGGTACTACCCGGAGGATTGCCGTTATGCTGCTGCGAAACCGCTTTACCGCCGCAGCCAGCGTAAGGCTGAGCGTCAGCGTCAGCGTGCGACTATTACCCGCACACTGGCCGAATCACGATAGCCGTAAGGACTGCTCATGCCTGGGCTGACAGTACCCTGTTACCTGGCGGCATTATCCGCTGTGAGTGATTATGATTAAATACGTCACCACGTCGACTTCCCCGATATCACCGGAGCAAAGATGAAACTCAGTCAGTTGGAGGCGGGGATGACCGTTTGGTCACTCTTCCGAACCAAAATGGGCAATACCACCATTAAGACAGTAACTCTTCATTCTGTCGTTATTCAGGAGGTTTACGATAACCACGTTATCGCCAGCTGGAACCGCAATGCGCCGCGTCGGTTCGGGGAAACGGCGATAAGTAGCTGGAAAAAAGATAAGCCGCTACTCATCCGCGACCGTTCCGGAAGTGCCCGTTTGGCGACGCGGGAAGAAAAATCCCGAATATTGGAATCAAAATAGCGCCCGTCCATCTTATCGGTTTGGCCCGTTCCGTTCTCAGCGTATTCCGGTGATGGCAGTTTCCCCCCCCCACTTAACTGTAGGGAAACAAAACAGCTCATTGCATCCCACCTTCCTGCTGTCATTTCCCTCTTTAATCCCGTTTTTTTCGAGCCCTTAACCCGCAAACTAGCTCCCGTTCACCGGGTATGATCAGCGTGTCTGTGACCATTAATTTTCAGAGTGAGGAGAGGGTACATGAACCAAACTGAATCGGACCCGTCCGGATATACCGCAACAACGGTCGATGAAGAACGCATGGCCATCAGGGAACTGATCGGCGAAGTGGTCGGCCGCTACCGTAGACAGGTACCGCCTGATCGCGTCCAGAAAGCTACTTTTGAGGTGAATGGCGGGCTGCTCATGGGGCTTTTGCTTGCTCTGCTGATGCTGGTATGTATTATCCAGCGTGTGGCAACTGGCGACCGACTGATGAGCTTTACCGGAGAGCCTGACGTCCGGGATATTCAGTTTACCCTGATGCTGGTCATGGAGCTCGCACTTGGCATTGTTGTCTGGTTCCTGATTGCGACGGGGGACTATTCGCGTCCCTGGCTCTATCGTCTTACTCCGGCAAAACCCGTCTGGCTTTTTGATGAAGTGGAGGACTCCGATTTGGTGCTGCTTTCCAGCAATCCCTTTATCAAACGCTGGCTTCACGAGGAACTAACGAAAATCAGGCGACTGACGTATACCCGCCTCGATGAGAAACTGGAGAAAATCGCCCATTACCCGGATAGCCTAATGCACAGTTGTGTTCGTGCTCACCGTTTGTCACTGATCGCGGGTTCGAAGACTGACTGATTACAGCCGGAAAGAAGCGGGGGACCGGACGGGCTGGCGGCGTTGAGTGTAGAGATTTGCATCCGTCTGTTTCGTCAGCGATTACGTCAGCCGTCCGCTGTTACGGCCTGCGAGGCAGCAAAACCTGAAATACTTACTTATTAAATATTTAGGCGGTCGACCTGTTCGTTTGAAGGGGGCTGGGTGGTATAATGGCTTCGGTGCTGGAGGCTTTTGCCCCAGCCAGCAGAATCACTGTTTGACTGTGGTAAAAAGCAGAAAGCCCCGAGTAATTTTTTCAAATTAACCCGAGGCCCCTGATGCTAGTCACATTAAAGGTTAGCCTCTTACCTGCAAAAATGCAAGGAGAAGAAGCCATGTGTGTTAACACCAAGCTGTAATGTCCCCTTTGAACCATTCTAAAATGTCCCCAGACAATTCTCTGGGGGATTTTTCATGATCAAAGAGACTGTTACGATGAGTCATAAGGAACTCGACCGACTTCACATTATTCAGGAGTCACTTAATCGCCATATTACTCAGGAACAAGCTGCGGCACGCATTGGCATTTCTATTCGGCAGGTTAAACGTCTGGTGCAACGGTATAGAAATGAAGGGCCTTCTGGTCTAGTTTCCCGCCGACGTGGAAAGCGTCCCAATAATTCCTTTTCTACCGAATTCAGAGCAACAGTAATTTCACTCCTCAAAGGCCGCTACGCTGATTTTGGACCTACGCTTGCGTGCGAAAAATTGCGCGAGATACACGGCTTGTGTTTATCCATTGAAACTCTCAGGAAGTGGATGGTAGAGGAGGGCATATGGCGCGAACGTCGTCGTAAGTTTGCCCGAATTTATCAGCGCCGGATGCGGCGCCCATCCTACGGTGAACTCATCCAGATTGATGGCTCGCCTCATGACTGGTTTGAAGGTCGGGGCCCCAAATGCACACTGATAGTCTTTATCGATGATGCTACCAGCGCTCTGATGGCGCTACGATTCGCTCCTGCAGAAACAACCCGGGCTTACATGGAAACCCTCCGGGGTTACCTTAATGATCATGGCGTACCACTGGCTCTCTATTCTGACAGACACAGTATATTCAGAGTAAATAACCCGGAGCGGGAAGGAGAGTTGACTCAGTTCACACGTGCGATAAAGACACTGGGCATCGAGCCAATCCATGCCAACAGCCCGCAGGCAAAAGGGCGGGTAGAGCGTGCCAATCAGACACTGCAGGACAGGCTGGTCAAAGAAATGCGGCTTCAGGGTATCAGTGATATTGAAACAGCAAACGCATGGTTGCCGACCTTTATTGAAGCCTATAACAACCGGTTTGCTACGCCGCCTCGTATTGCTGATAACGCCCATCTTGATGTACACCATTCTGAAGAGGAACTGGGTTATATCTTCAGCCTCCAGGCGAAGCGCGTTCTCTCCAAAAATCTCACTTTCCAGTACAAAAGCAGTGCGTTTCAGATTCGCAGTGAAGGCCGGGGATATCGACTTCGGCATTCGGTTGTCACGGTATGCGAAAGCTTTAACGGTGAAATTAAGGTTCTGTATGATGGGAAAGCGTTGGGATGGGAAAAATATGTTGATGGCCCGGAGCCTATACCACTGGATGATGAAAAAAGTGTCCATGAACGTGTGGATAATGCCCGTTTTGATTTACGCTCAAAATTCTACGTAAAACCTAAAGCTGACCATCCTTGGCTCACGCGCCGCACGCAAAGTAATCAGCAAGTGAAGCCCCCTAAATTACCCAGAAAGAAGGCTGATCCCGATAAAATGGACTGAAACCAGGCGTTATTCAGTTGAGTGCATATCCAGTCATAGGATAGATTCTTACGTAGCGTTTCTGGCGTGCATTTTCGGGTGGTTTGTTACTGTTTTTAACGGGGACACGTCAGAAACGCGCTCAGGCCGTCTGAGCGGTACGCGTAATGCGGCGTTATGGTAAATAGCCTATGCTAATGTCCGCTAAGAGCGACATGCAGCCCATGCAACGGGGCCAGCGTCATCCCGGATTCCATCAATGTTTGAATGGTATCAGTACTCGACGTCCTAGCTACCAGTTCTGCTCACTATGAGCCTGTCATGTAATCCAAAACGTAACATCATAGCAACCATGGTGGGTTAGATGGTTTACTGTATCGGCTGAAAGTCTATGGTAAATTTGGAGTAAAACCTGCCATACAGATTTGGTAAAACAAAAATAGATACTCAGGAACCTATAGAATGCTAAACAGGCAAGTCAGGCAAATCTATCCTCAACAGGATAAAGGTACCCAAACAGTGGTATTTAGTGATTATTCTGACTTTCCAAACATTGTTCTGCTTGGTGATCCCGGTGCTGGAAAAACGCACCTCTTCAAACAGTTTGCGGCATCTCAAGAGGCAAAATATCTGACAGTACGTCACTTCTTAAGTGGCGTACCTATTGATAATCAGAAAACGTTATTCATCGATGCATTAGATGAGAAGAGGAGTGCCAGTAACAGTAGTGACGTTGTAGATGACATCGTCCGTAGGCTTTTTTCCCCAAACGCCACAAAATGTCAGAATTTCTTGTCGCTCTCAGGATTGGTTAGGCGAATCAGACTTGTCAGCATTTTTACCCTATTTTGAGCAGACGGGAGGCTATGTTGTTTTACATTTGCAGTCGCTCTCAAAAGAAGAGCAGACTGCGATTCTACAAGCTAATGGTGTAGAACACCCCGAAGCGTTTCTGGCTGAAGCAGAAAAACATGCCGCCAGCGAATTTCTTTACAACCCACAAAATCTGATAATGCTGGCTGAAGCCGTTAAAGAAGGAAACTGGCCCCGTACAAGGTCTGAACTTTTCCACTCTGCGACACAGTTCCTTTTAACTGAACATAGCCAAGAGCATACGCGGCTAACTTCAGGAATTTATACCTGTGAGGAGCTAGAGTATCCTGCTGGATCAATTTGCGCGTTGCGCATATTGAGTGATGTTTCCGGGGTTTCTCTGCTTCCGAACGATATTCGACAAGAATACCCCAGTTACAGAACCATCACGTTCTTCTCACATGAAATAATTAGAGCGGCGTTATCGAGGCGGGTTTTTTCTGCCGGAGATGAGCTTGAGACTGTTGAGTACAGTCACAGGACAATTGCTGAGTACTTAGCGGCAAAATGGTTAGCCGGGATCGTTGACAAAGGGCTACCCATGGGACGTTTGAGAAGTATGCTGGGATTTGAGGGGTATCCGTCTTCAGAATTGAGAGGTTTACACGCATGGCTAGCGGTTTTTTTACCGCAATACGCCCAGGTATTTATTGAAGCCGATCCTTACGGCGTTCTGATCTATGGCGATGCAGCTTCATTACCGATAGCACAAAAACAAAATCTACTGGTGGCGCTATCAAAGCTTTCAGAACGTGATCCCTGGTTTAGAAATCACGGTCTCAATTCATATCTGAATGGCTTCGCGACAGTAGAAATGGAAACTCTGTTGCGACAGATAGTCCGCGATCCTCATTCGTCTTTTTCTCTGCGCATGATCGTTTTGGAATCCTTATCGGTAACTACACCGATAGTCACACTGAGCGATGACTTAATTAATATTGCCAAATCGGAGGATTCCTCGTATGCGGAAAAAGAGGAAGCAATAACGGCATTAATCCATTTTGGAGTGTCTGGCCAGGAATTTTCGGTACGTTTCTTTGCGGAATTAAAAGACAAAAATCATGACAGCATCCGGTTGCGCAACCATATTATTCAGTTGATCTATCAAGATTACTTTGTACCGCAGGATATAGCACAACTGCTGGTTGACACATTAAATATAACCAATGAGCGATTACCGATAGGTGCATTATGGCAGCTGAAAAATATTGTACCGGCAGCTGATCTGCTCGCTATCTTTGAGCATCTCGATCGGTACCACACCGCTCATAGTAAAGACTGGTATTCTTCAGCTAAAAATCATTATGAGATTATGCATTTTCTGGAAGCTGGATTATTGCAGATACTCAGCGAGAAGAATGGTTACAGCGCATCTCAGATATGGTTGTGCCTAAAAACGTTCTATAGCTACTCCCATAATCACTACTATCGCGGTTATGACGATGTACAGAAATCTATCGTTCAGGAGATAAAAAATCGTAGCTGGCAATATGAAGATATTATAGACGCCGCCATTCTTTCATTTACACGCTATGATACTCTTTATTTGTTCTTACATGATTTTGCTGGAAGCACCTTCTATCTTATTCCTGATGAGATTTTGCTGGCACGATTTATCCACTATTTATCCCATGCCGAAGCTAATTCAGATAAAACTGAATGTATTTATCGAATGACATTTGCGGTCCTTTACAGATGTACCAAGCCATCCCAAGAGACGTTTGAATTTCTTTCCGCGTACTGTCATTTAAATGTAAAGTTGACTACTGTGTTTGAGACTTCCATTGTCTGCGAGATTGACGATTGGCGAGTGAAACATAATCTTAGCCAAATAGAGTCTGAGAAAGAACGAAATGCGGCTCGTTATGAAGATAGGCAGAGTTTTGAGTTATGTCGGCAGGAAATTGTATCGGGCCAACATTTGAATTGGCTCAAACATATTTCCTATATTTACTATTCGAAATACAGCGATGTTGATGACAAATTGACGCCAGTGCAGCGCTGTGCAGACATATTAGGTGCCGAAAACGTCACTGATGCGATATCCGGTCTTTTAGCGATTTTAAATCGTTCAGATCTGCCCACAATTGACGAGTTGAATTGTGCTTTGCTGAAGGGGGAGTATTACGGATGGTGGTATGCGGTACTTGCAGGAAGCGATGAATTATTTAAAAAACATCCTGATGTTATACAATGGAACGAAGATCTATTAAACACGCTATTGGCTCTGGATGTGGTATTAGCACTTTTCACCAAAGACAATAATGTTGTAAGTGATTATTCATTACCGTGGAAAAAGGATGTGATACTTAACAAAACAGCATTTTTCATCAAAACCTATTACCACATTATCAATTTCTGCATTAATAATCAGTTGCAAGATATCCGTGCACTTAACTATCTGTTAAATGATACCTGCATTCCAATCGACTATGCCGTTCCTTTAATCATGACACTAGCTAAAGAGCACCCTGATGATGTTGTCCATTTACAAAACCTGGTGGGGTGGTTGTTAGCGAATCCTGAGAGTCATGCAGAGTTGTTGCAGTTATCTGAGTTGATGATAGAGCAACCCTCAAAACTTAAAAAGCCAAGTTATCAAATTTGGCTGGTATGTACTTATTTACTCGCTCCAGACCAGCGTCAGGATCTATTTTTATCTGAATCAAAATCCGCGCCGGAAATGATAGCGCTTATTCGTCAACTATCAGGTAAGGCGAAAAGAGGTCGTGGGAGTAGTGAGCAGCGTTTATCACTAACACAATTGGAAGCGATCATCACTGTCTCTGCTACTCATTTTCCTAATGCAGATCGCGTTGCAAGTAACGACTCTAACTCAGCAAACAATTGGGAGTATGCTGATTTTATCAAAAAATTGATTGATGACGTTTCTTCTTTTTCCTCACATGATGCCGGTGAAATATTTGATCGTTTATTATTACTGCCAGAATGTACAAGTTACCGGGATTATCTCTTGCACGCCCAAAGTAACCAGAAGGTGCGGTATCGGGAATCACAGTTTCAACACACTAACTGGAAGCAAGCGTTGAATACGCTGAAAAATCAGGCCCCAGCTAATGTAATGGATCTCTATGCATTATTGTTAGATCATTTGCAGGATATCGCTAACCGAATTACTTATGAAAATACCGATATTTATAAACAGTTCTGGAATGAGAATGGCAATGGTCAAATTTTAGTGCCTAAGCCTGAAGAGAGCTGTCGGAATTTTTTTCTGGAGCTGCTTAGAGCACGACTCCATCCGTTACAAATAATTTGTGAGCCAGAAGGCCACATGGTTTCGGGTAAAAGGGCTGATATCATCATTTCACTTCCAGGAATAAAGATCCCCATTGAGATAAAACGTGATTATCACCGGGACGTTTGGAGCGCGCTTAACGAGCAACTAGACCAACTTTATACTACCAATCCCGATGCCGCAGGCTACGGTATCTATCTAGTCTTCTGGTTTGGTGCTTCTCGACCAAACGCTATCCCTCGCCCGGCAAAAGATACGCCACCCCCAGTAAACGCCGCGATAATGGAGGACATTCTTAATAAATCTGTGCCAATGGTTAAGCGAGGCCGCCTGTCCGCGATAGTAATTGACGTATCAGGTGAGGCTAATTCGACTGTTGAAACGCAAAAATCATCTAAGTAAGGAAAGTGAATCATGATTACAAAAGAACTTATAGATGAAAGTCTCAATATTCACCGACTGGTTGATTGTGGTGATTTTGATCTGGCATATCAGCAATCCGTTGTATTTCTGGAAAAACTGGAAAAGATAAAGCTCAAAGGTGATAATTATTTTATAGTGCTGGGGAATGTGGCTGGTGGTCTTGTTGATATAGGGCAAATGAGCAAGCATACAAATGCAGCAGAGCTTGGTTTTAAGCTGATGGATAATAATAAGGAAGCATTAGCGCATGTACAAGGAGAGAGCCATTTTTATTATAATTATGGTAATGCCTTGTCTAATAAGATCAGTGTCGATAATCCTCACGACCACACATTTCAGTCAATAGAAGAACTTGTTTCGTTAAAAAACATCTACTGGCGAGCCTTTAGATTCTCGTCACAAGAGAGCGAAGAGTTTCAGGCGGAACTATCCGTTAATCTGGCCAATTCGCTAAGAAGCCAATTTAGGCTGAGTGAGGCACTGAGATATTATGATCTCACTAATCGCAAGGGATTAGATATACCACAGTCTTGGGTCAATCGTTCTGCCGCGCTCATTGAGCTAAACCTTATTTCATCTTCATACTCCATTAAGCAATTGAAGGAGATACGAAAAGGTTATATTAATGCATCTGTTTCCAAAAAAATCCCTCCACAATGGGAATCATTCTATCTTGGACGTATAGCACAAATAAACGATAAAATTGAAAAATGCATATCAGCAGACGGCGAAACTGACGAGCATGATGACATGCTCACGCAACAGGAGTTTGACGCATTAAGTGCATACAGGAAATTCTGCCTAATAAATCACCTGACGCTGTCCGAGCACGGTGTTTATTGCCCCTGTGTGGAGAGTGCCACCGATAATCTTGTCATCTCTTCTTCTGGTGTAACCGGTGATTTTATTATTCCAATGGAGATGGCGTTAAACCGCTTTAAATCGGAGTTTTCACTTGCCCGCCATCTCTATTTTGAATACCTTTACCCTCAGGATACGGATGAAATTAAAGAAGAATGTCATTTTCTAGAGTTACATAATGACGAGATCTTAGGCATTGATATTGAGAAGATCAGAACAGCATTTCGCATCTGCTTTGGTATTCTCGATAAGATTGCGGTATGTATCTGTGAACTTTACAAAGTTTATCCACCTGCCCAGAAGGGTGGGTTACAGAAAAATATCTATTTTCAAAGCTTCTGGCAGTTAGACGTTGATAACAGAAGACAATGGTTTGAAGGTATAAAGTCACCTGGACTTTTAGCATTGTACAGCATTGCTACTGACCTGAATAAAAATAAAGGTGGCGAATTGGCTTTTTATAAAGAGTGGCGCAATGGTCTAGAACATAAATTTTTGGTGGTACACAAAAGTGATAAAGCAGAAGATCTTTACCAGTCTTATAAATTGATTAAAGATATTCTTTTTATCAAAGAGGATGAGTTTATTCACCATTTCGGTCAGTTGATTCAGATTACCCGTTCAGCAATATTTTCATTTGCTTTTATGGTTAGACATGAAGGTAAGAAACAACAAAAAGAGAATATTCCTTCTATTACCAATGAACTGCATATGAAAAAGTATTCGTCAGAACCTAAGTAAAAGGCAGCAAGCGAAGCGCTATGTAAACACCCCTGCAAAACTACCCATCCACTATTAGATAGTCTTTGGCACCCCAGCTTCCGCTTCTGGCACAAAGCGGACAGTGATCACCGTTCTTACGACTACTTTCTGACTTACTTCGTGACTTGCCCTAAGCATGTTGTAGTGCGATACTTGTAATGACATTTGTAATTACAAGGGGTGTAAGACATGGGTAGCATTAACCTACGTATTGACGATGAACTTAAAGCGCGTTCTTACGCCGCGCTTGAAAAAATGGGCGTAACTCCTTCTGAAGCGCTTCGTCTCATGCTCGAGTATATCGCTGACAATGAACGCTTGCCGTTCAAACAGACACTCCTGAGTGATGAAGATGCTGAACTTGTGGAGATAGTGAAAGAACGACTTCGTAATCCTAAGCCAGTACGTGTGACGCTGGATGAACTCTGATGGCGTATTTTCTGGATTTTGACGAGCGGGCACTAAAGGAATGGCGAAAGCTGGGCTCGACGGTACGTGAACAGTTGAAAAAGAAGCTGGTTGAAGTACTTGAGTCACCCCGGATTGAAGCAAACAAGCTCCGTGGTATGCCTGATTGTTACAAGATTAAGCTCCGGTCTTCAGGCTATCGCCTTGTATACCAGGTTATAGACGAGAAAGTTGTCGTTTTCGTGATTTCTGTTGGGAAAAGAGAACGCTCGGAAGTATATAGCGAGGCGGTCAAACGCATTCTCTGAACCAAAGCATGACATCTCTGTTTCGCACCGATGGTGACACTTCTGCTTTGCGTTGACAGGAGAAGAAGCCATGAAACTGCCGAACCAACCCGTTGTTTTGTGCGTATTGATAGTATGTCTTACGCTGTTGATATTCACCTGGCTTACGCGCAATTCGCTCTGCGAACTGCGGCTGAAAGACGGTACGCGGGAAGTGTCGGCTGTGATGGACTACGAATCCGGTAAGTAGCTGAAAGAGGGGGGGTAACCCCCCTCGATTCAGATGTGGCCAGCAAGCCAATAGCACCTTTAGAAAAGGGTTTCTCCGGTCGGGGAAACCCTTTTTTCCTTCCGTTCGGTGGCAGACCGCCACTCAATTACCCAAGGCATTCAACAGTCTCAGTGGAATACCGTCGGATTAAAATTCTCCCCAGAACGGCTGCGGCTCGCACTGGGTACCTCCTCCTGCGTCCTGTTTAATTCTCAACGCCTCAATTTTTCGAGGACCCGCCGCAATTTCCGAACCTGGCTGGTCGTGGAGAGAGTACTGGTTTGTGGATGACATGCACTGGTCTTCTCATTGGGCTGTAGCTCATAGGACATAGCCAGTGCGGTCAGTGCTTCTTCAGCATCCAGCAGAGCTTTAATGGCCGTCTGGCGCATCTCTGCACGGCGTTCAATTATGGTCATGTTTGTCCTTGCTGCATCCGGTAAAATGACGCCGGGTATTCAGTCTTTCACGTTTTTCAGAATGGCCTGGCGGCAGGCATTCCAGATCGTCTGGGCATTCGCATCGCAGTCCACGAACCCGCCGCATTCCTGATAGATGACCTGGTAGACGCTGTCTGGGATCTTCTCCGGTACAACCGGGGAAAAGATGCTGACGGATGCCTTTCCTTCGGCGGCGTCACAGACGGCGTCCAGATGATTCGCCATCCATTCGGTTAAATTCAGATCCTCCTGAATTGCCTGCGCCTTATAGCGTTCTTTTCTTGTTACAGTGGCACGCATCTGAATTTGTACGCTCGCAGGCTCTTCGCCCTTCATCGCATTCTGAAGTGCAGATTTGGGCTGTTTCATCTTCGTTTTCATTTTCAATCGCACTATTTGGAAAGCGGCTTGTCTTCAGTGGGCTGAACCGGGGCTGTCTCCCCCGGCGTAACCAGCACACCAGCTTCACTCAGCACATGTCTCCACTGCTCATCCCGGTAGGCCGTTGCGGCGTCGGCAGAATCAAAGCATTGGTCGCAGGGCGGACAATTTACGGTAACCAGGCTCACTACCGGCTTAACGTAGTACGCTCTTCCCCGTGGATAATCTTTTCCACAAGGGGCATAGAGCTCCTCGTCCCCACCAACACGGCGGAGGTGGAATTCTGGTTGCTGGCTGGCCTGCTCGGACAGCTTCACGGATGCCGTCTGCCAAGCTGCGATAGCCCGGGTCATGTCGCTTTCATGCCTGGCAAGATCTGCATCCCGGCGAGCCAGTAGGTGCGCGATAATATTGGCTTCATCGTAATTGATGACCGCCATTAGTTGACGGGTCGCTTCATCCCAGTCCTGTACTGCGGAGCCATCCAGTGGATTAGCGAGGTGCGCCTGGTATGTCGTACGGTAATTTGCGGCAGCACCTTCCAGCTGGTGCAGTTTTTCATCCGATAGTTGTTCGGTCATTGCACAGTTCCTTTTAGATGCAGGCTCAACGCTTGCATTAAAATTCATGCCGTCTGTTTGGCTGCGGCTTTACGCTGGGCGGCGATATGGGCGGCAATCTGCTTTTTGAGGCGCTTATAGTCAGCCCTGAAGCGTGCCACGTCATCGATCTCAATCATGTACCCGCAGCTGTAACCGGCATGCCCAAACGCATCGTCATCTTCGTAGTTTGGACAGTGATCGCTTTCCCAACCCGCTGCATCCAGCAATTCATCAATAGCGACGAGGTGTGCCCTGGGCGCATTCTCAATGATGAAGTAGAGCGAGCGACCCCAGAAGTGGCTGCGGGTACCTTCGATTACAGCAGTGTCGTTCGTGGTCTGGCGGGAAAGTTTCATTGGATACTCCTTTGCCCGGAGCCGCCGGGGCGGGGGTGTGATGTTCACACCTTGTGTTTGCAGTATGCGGTCCTTTTCAGGCAACCGGGAAAGTAACTTTTCGCTGCTGCTGGTGGACTGTCGCCTATTGCTCGCCAGCCTTTTTCTTTAGATAGTTTACGTCTGACTCATCACATACCTGATCCATATGACGCTGAATCCATGCCGAGATAGTCAGGCCATTACGCTTCGCCTCACGGACATAGCGTGATTTTTTCTCCGGGGTCATACGCATCTGGACCAGTGCCGTTGCTTTGTCGGCCTCATCTTTTTTCGCGTTATCGTTGCCCTTCATATGGATCGCGTTAACGTGCTTTTCATTGTTATCGGTCATAGTGTTCTCGGTCAAACAGAGCCGCGTAGTGCGGCTCCCAGGGGGAGAGTGCAGCCGTGTCATGTCGCTGTTGAAACCGTCGGGTCAGGGGCCAGTTTCTCGCGAAGCAGTTCGGCGGCATGCATCTGGTCTTCGGCCCAGAATGGAGCGAGTCCCATAAATTCGCACCAGTACGCCAGACCGGATTTTCCGTCGTCCCGGTAAGTCCAGACCGCCTGGCCGTGACCCACGCCGGAGTCGACGGTTACATACAGCCCGGGCATGCATTCACAGGGCTCCTCGCAGTCGCAGGTGCCACTCTGGACCACGTGTACTCGTCTCAGCTTCACTGCGGTACGCAGGCGCAGGAGGTCCTCCAGCGCATCAGCGTCGAATTTCGCCGTGCTGACAAGGGTGTTTGCACTGGTTTTACGCAGCGCCTGAATACGGGTGCGAAGCGCATCGTTGCTGATAGTAGACTTAATCATCATTATTCCCCCATCTCACCCAGCTGCTTGCGGATTGAAACGCTTTCCGCACGGAGTTCATCTTGTTTTGCCAGCAGGAAACGTTTTACAAGCGCCATCGCGTCCAGAAATTCAGTGGGCTCACATTCAACCCGTTCGCACACGCTCTGAACGGCTTCCGTCACCAGCGGCATTACGTCCAGCGCTGTCTGCATTTCCGAAATCACAGAGGAGTTGCCCGCGTAACGGGTTGCCAGTGACAGAGTCTCTTTGCTCATGGCTCGCTCCTTATGCCGAGACCGGACGGACAAACAAGTCATGTGCCCCTTCTCCCTGCGGTGGTCGCTGGGTTCAATATAGGATTGAAATTCCCCGCTTATCGACCAGATGTGGCATGCGAACAGGGTAGAATACTATTCCGGATTCACGAATTATCAGCGCCAGCCGGTGACCCGCTGACGTACCCGCTGCAACCTGTGCCGAAGGTGTCGACATGATTAAAAAGGAATGTATGAAAGAACGTACACAATCCCCGGGTGAGTCGTTTGCTCACGCTGAGTTTATGGAGAAAGTCTTTACCAACTTACGGATGTTTTGTGACGCCGAATACCGACGGTTAGCCACAGGTGAGAAAGAAACCCAACAGTCGCAACCGGAAAAGACCATACATTCGCATTATCTCGTGTAAGACCCATGCCGCCGTATCCTTTCCCGATGGCCGGGCAGATTTAGCCTGGCCCGATTTTAATTCCCTCATTCTACCTGCCCCGCGTTGAGATGTTCGACAGTGATCCCGGTTATTCCTTTATAGCGATAGATAGATTGCCATTCCATATTTTGGAAAAGTAACTTTAGATGCCGTGTGACGCCGCAGTTCCCCTCTTACTCATCTTCCCTTCAGCGCATGTCACACCTTTCATGCTGACGGATCTGCATTATTGTGGGTTCTTGCAGACGGAAAAGTAACTTTTCGATAAATTCCGGCTTTTTGGTACCCGATTTCACACTAAAGTTAAATTTGGCCTCCTTAGCGAAAAATTAAAACGGACGGATCACGTACTATTACCCCGGGAAAAAAAGTTACTTTTTTTTTCGCCTCAGGTTATTAGGAAATGAATCGAACCTGGTATTGTTGTGTTGTAGCGAACAACCACCCTAAACGAAAATTTAAAAGGAAGGCCACAATGTCCACTATCGAAAATGATGTAAAAACCGCTAACAACGATATCAGCCTGCGCACTTACCTGGAGCGTTCCGGTAACGGCGCACGCAAAAGCAATGGTCTGGTCATCAACCCGGCAGTGGTCGAAGAGGAAGAAGGTTTTAACACCCGTACCGCTGGCATGGGAGAAAGCTACTACTCCTTACCCCACGTGGTAGCCCACCTGAACAGTCTTAAAGAGTCCTATAAGTCTGAGCCTTTAAGCGTACCAGCTATCGTCGTGCAGGTTCTGAATGGTCGTCCTGTTCTGCGTCAGGGGGCATGTCGTATCCGCGCCGCCGCTATGGCAAACATCGAGCTGGCAGAGGAAGGGCGTGAACTGATTTCGTTAATTCGCTGCGAGGAGTTTCGCGGTAGCCGCGCCAGTGCCGAACAGTTTACGCTGGACGGTAACTCTAATCTGGCTCTGTCTGTCGTGGCTGAGGCGCTCTCCATCAAACGGATGGTCGAAGATGCTGAAGAACCTAAAACGTTCGCAGAACTGGCCAAGCGTCGCGGTAAAACAGAACAGCACCTGCGTCAGATGGTTCGCGTCCTGGACCTGCCTGAAGCCCTCCAGGTTATGCTGGTGACAGGGGAAGTGAGCATGTATGTCGCGCTGGATGAATATCTCTACAGCGGCGATAAGGCCGTGAATAATATCACCAAAGCCATCGACGTCTATGGCAAGGCGACGGCCAAAACCCTTAAATTCGTCAAAGCTGGCAACATTGATGCAGCCATGCAGCCGAAAGCGCCGGTCGTGCAGGAAACGAACGCAAACACCCCTGAAACCACCGTGACGGAACAAACATCCGTCGAAGGTACTACGGATGAGACCACCCCGCCGCAGCTGGTGGACGGGAATGTTGGGACCAACCCGGAGCCAACTCCGGAAAACACCCCGGAGCCGAAGGCGAAAGATCCGATCAAAACGCCAGAGCCTAAAACTGTATCGGTCTCCAGCGTACTCAACAAAAAGACCGTGACGACGATTGCGGACACGGCAATCCCGCTTTTTTCGCGTATTGCGGAAGAAGCAGAACAACGTGCCGCTAAGAACCTCAGCGACGATACGTACACCTTAGTGCTGACCAATGATGAGATGAATGCCATCTGTGAAGCCCACGGCAATCTCACGCAGTACCTGCGTAAGCATGCCGAAAAGCAGCAACAGGGCCAGGCATGATTTTCTGACCGACCCTCCACCCGGTAGGGTCGGTTACCACCACAGGTCAAGGAGAAACAGGGTAATGAAGAATATCGCGATCAACGTCAGCACGAAGGCACCATTGCAGACAGTTAAGGACCCTGTGACCCGGGTCAGCATTCAGTGTACGGCGAAGGATGAGAAGGGCGAAGACGTGGAAGTGAATATTCTCGATCTGGAGCAGCACCACACCACCAACGAAATTAAAGTGACTTTTGGCGGCTCCCCCTCCCAGGCGCTGACCATGCTCAGCCGGGTGATGGACGTGCTGCAACAGCAGGCGGACGCAGAGCTGCAACTGAATTCTTACGCTCGTTTGCAGTAAACGTAAAAGGTGAATGATCCGTTTTAATAAGTACCTGCAAACCCCATGGATACCGATTTGACGAATGGCACACCCATTTATAAATCTTAACCGCCACTGAACAGGCAATAAACAGAGTTATTGTGAACTTACATCCGAGGGAAAATAGGTGGCTACCAGCTTTTAGGATGGTGATATTCAAATAACTGCAAAATTACGAATTAGCAAGCGTATTGTAGGGAATACATAATGGTAGAATAAGATATGGTTTTAATAATTTACAACGCTTAAATCCACATTCGTCCATATTTAATATTTATGGGAATTTAAAAATATATTCAGTGTAGGTTATTAGCTAGCAGGTCGAATTTTATATAATACCAAAAAACAGGAGGTATTATGAAAACCAGTCTGGCTTACGCATCTAATTGTTCCGACTCTCTCTATTCCTTTATTTACAAGGCACTGCAACAACGCTCAGGTGCCGAAAATGAAAGTCTCTATCAGCAGGCTATTTCAGCGTGCCGTACTCCGAAGCAAAAAAAGAAAATGGCCGGTTACTACGCCGGTCCGTGGCAGATGCTGTTTAACGCCTGGTGTTACAACCGCCTACCCAACATTGCCGTACTGCCCGTGTTGGCACAGCAGTGCTTATCCTTTTTGCAGTGCGAAGAACTGATCGCCGACTGGCACTAATCACATTATGTCCTGCTGGTGGATGCTGGCAGGTCTGGAGTACCTTTAAATGTACAGATATGACAGGAACCGGCAGTCGTTCAACCTGGTCAATGCGCTTCAGCCGGTCTATCGCAACAACGGTGGCGGTTTGTTTGAGTTCGACCGCAGGAAGCAACATGAAACGGCTGATCTCATCTTCGAGGCACTGACGTTTTCCCAGGCGCCCGAACTGGAGCTGGCGAAATTTGTCCGTCTTAAATCTGTGCGCCGAATTGCACAGTTTGACGACGGTGAAGTGCGCTATGGCGTTCACGTTGAACTGGCCGACGCTGTTGATAATAATTCCTTCAGAATTTTCAAAGATGATAATACAGGTGGATTTGATTTTTATTTATTTTCTACTTCAAATAATGAAGCAGAGCTTGTCCGCTTTAATCTGGATGTCTGTGGTATTCATTTACAGGACATTTTTGAACGGTCAACCGGCTTGTGTCTGTCGTACT
>NZ_JACARU010000096.1:0-2333 GCF_013386425.1 Cedecea sp. P7760
TTTTGCCGCTGCTGTCGCTGCTGGTAACGATCCTCACTCATTCTGAAATCCCCGGTTTGCGGTTAGGCTGGGCGTCAAAACTCATGCCGGTTTTTCGGCGGCTATCGTCGCCCATCAGCCACAGATAAAGCGGCATTAAATCTCGCGGCGTTTTTAGTTTTGACGGATCTTCTGTTGGGAAGGCGCTGGCGCGCATCGCCGTACGCGTGCCGCCGGGGTTAATGCAGTTCACGCGCAGGTTGTGTTGCTTATATTCCTCGGCCAGCACCTGCATCATGCCTTCTGTGGCAAACTTCGATGCAGCATAAGCTCCCCATCCAGCGCGGCCCTGGCGGCCAACGCTGGAAGTGGTGAAGACCAGCGAGCCGGATTCGGATTTGAGTAATAAAGGAAGCAAAGCCTGAGTCAGGAAAAAGGTGGCGTTAACGTTCACCTGCATCACGGCCTGCCAGGTGTCCGGGTTCTGCTTATCCATCGGCACCACGTCGCCAAGAATACCTGCGTTATGCAGTACGCCATCGAGGCGCGGAACCAGCGTAGCGAGCTTGTTTGCCAGACCGTGGCACTCTTCCGGGGTTGCCGTTGCCAGGTCGAGCGTGAACCAGTGCGCTGGCAGCAGGCCGTGGGACTGGATTTCGCCGGCTACGGCGCGAAGCTTCTGTTCGTTGCGTCCCAGCAGAATGACCGAAGCACCGAAGCGAGCGTAGGTGAGTGCGGCGACACGGCCGATGCCATCGCTGGCGCCGGTGACTAAAATAATTCGGTTTTGCAGTAAGTTATCTTGCGGCTGGTAGTGCACGGTTTTGCTCCTCGCGTGATGCAATATGCTCACGTCTTATTTCTCATTGGGTTACCGGGCTTTATGCCTCAAAGGCGGGCGCATTTCAATCAGCCTGACGGAGACAATGCTCAGGATTAACATTTTGCAAAAGTTTCCCTGCGCCAAACCCTTTAAGGAAGCGCTCTTCCTGCCTTTATAGTTACTTACAGACGAATGTGTACCAGCTCGGGTACACTGGCAGACATTAACAATGCTTAGTGATAAAGGCGGTAAATGTGGATCTGATTGCTAACTATGGGCTTTTTCTGGCTAAAGCGGTAACCCTCGTGGTTGCGATTGCCGCCGTGGCCATTATTTTGGTGAACGTAGCGCAACGTAAGAAACAGGCGCGCGGTGAACTACGCCTGACGAATCTGAGCGAACAGTATCAGGACGTAAAGCAGGAAATGCAGGTCGCTATGCTCGATCCGCACCAGCAGAAACTGTGGCATAAAGAAGAAAAGAAAAAACTCAAGCTTGAAGCTAAGCAGGCTAAAGCGCGGGCAAAACGTGGCGAAAAAACCAGTTCGGGCAAGCCAACGCTTTACGTGCTCGACTTTAAAGGCAGCATGGATGCTCACGAAGTGAGTTCCCTGCGCGAAGAGGTTACCGCCGTGCTGTCCGTGGTGAAGCCGAAAGATGAGGTTCTGCTGCGGCTTGAAAGCCCCGGCGGCGTGGTTCATGGCTATGGACTTGCGGCATCGCAGCTTCAGCGTTTACGTGACAAAGACGTCCCGCTAACGGTTGCGGTAGACAAAGTCGCGGCCAGCGGCGGTTATATGATGGCGTGTGTGGCTCAGCGTATTGTTGCCGCGCCATTCTCCATCATCGGTTCGATTGGCGTCGTGGCCCAAATTCCTAACTTCCACCGCCTGCTCAAACGTAATGACATCGACGTTGAGCTGCACACCGCGGGGCAGTACAAACGTACCCTGACGCTGCTGGGCGAAAATACCGAACAGGGACGTGAGAAATTCAGGGAAGATCTGAACGAAACGCATCACCTTTTCAAGCAGTTTGTCAGCAGCATGCGTCCCGCGCTTGATATTGAAGCGGTGGCTACGGGCGAGCACTGGTACGGTACTCAGGCGAAGGAAAAGGGCCTGGTGGATGACGTGGCGACCAGCGATGACCTGCTGTTGGGCATGATGAAAGATTTTGACGCCGTAAATGTCCGATATCTGCAGCGTAAAAAAGTAATGGATCGTTTCACCGGAAGCGCGGCGAACAGCGTTGACCGCCTGCTGCTGCGCTGGTGGCAGCGGGGAGAAAAGCCGCTGCTCTAAAACAATTATTTTCTAAAACAAGGCTGTTCTAAGACCAAAAAAGCGAGGCCCTGAGCCTCGCTTTTCGTTTAGTCCTGCAGCGAATACTTTTCAGACAGGACGTGGGCCAGGTGCTTAAACATATTAAACACCGCCGTGCTCTTCGGCGTCGGCAAGCCCTGTTCGTCCAGGAAGTATTCTCCACTAAAGACCAGCACGCCGTTTTTCTGGGCCACGCCGGTGGCTTC
>NZ_JACARU010000096.1:2418-10137 GCF_013386425.1 Cedecea sp. P7760
TCTCCTTCCACACTGCCGCAATATAAAAAAGCGCGTCGCCAGTGGAAGGTGAAAATTTGCGACGTATTCCTGGAAGAATTAAATAGGTAAAGGTGAAAATGGGTAAAGCTCTCGTCATCGTTGAGTCCCCGGCAAAAGCCAAAACGATCAACAAATATCTCGGTAATGACTACGTGGTTAAATCCAGCGTCGGTCACATCCGTGATTTGCCGACCAGTGGATCAACCACCAAGAAGAGCGCTGACTCTGCCGCCGCCAAAGGGACCAAAAAGGTCAAAAAGGATGAACGCGGAGCGCTCGTCAATCGCATGGGTGTTGATCCATGGCATAACTGGGACGCTCGCTACGAAGTGCTGCCGGGCAAGGAGAAAGTGGTCTCCGAGCTGAAATCTCTGGCAGAAAAAGCAGACCACATCTATCTCGCAACCGACCTTGACCGCGAAGGGGAAGCCATTGCATGGCACCTGCGGGAAGTTATCGGCGGCGATGAAACGCGCTATAGCCGCGTGGTCTTTAACGAAATCACTAAAAATGCGATTCGTCAGGCGTTTGAAAAGCCGGGTGAACTGAACATCGACCGTGTTAACGCCCAGCAGGCGCGCCGCTTTATGGACCGCGTAGTGGGTTACATGGTGTCGCCGCTGCTGTGGAAAAAGATTGCGCGTGGCCTGTCCGCAGGGCGCGTGCAGTCCGTAGCGGTTCGCCTGGTTGTCGAGCGTGAGCGCGAAATCAAAGCGTTCGTGCCGGAAGAGTACTGGGAAATCGACGCTAACCTGTCGACGCCGAAGGGCGATGCGCTCCCGGTGCAGGTGAGCCATCATAAAGACAAGCCTTTCCGGCCGGTTAACCGCGAGCAAACTATGGCGGCGGTTAGCCTGCTAGAAAAAGCTCGCTACACCGTTCTGGATCGTGAAGACAAGCCAACCAGCAGCAAGCCGGGTGCGCCGTTCATTACCTCCACGCTGCAGCAGGCCGCCAGTACGCGTCTTGGCTTCGGCGTGAAGAAAACGATGATGATGGCACAGCGTCTTTACGAAGCGGGCCACATTACCTATATGCGTACCGACTCAACCAACCTGAGCCAGGATGCGGTGAGCATGGTGCGCGGCTATATCGAAGAGAGCTTCGGTAAGAAATACCTGCCTGCGGACGCCAACCAGTACGCCAGCAAGGATAACTCTCAGGAAGCGCACGAAGCGATTCGTCCTTCTGATGTGTCCGTGCAGGCCGAGTCGTTGAAAGACATGGAAGCGGATGCCCAGAAGCTTTATCAGCTGATCTGGCGCCAGTTCGTGGCCTGCCAGATGACGCCTGCGAAATACGATTCCACCACGCTGACGGTGGAAGCCGGTGAATACCGCCTGAAGACGCGTGGTCGTACGCTGCGCTTTGATGGCTGGACGAAGGTGATGCCTGCGCTGCGTAAGGGCGATGAAGACCGCACTTTACCGGCGGTTAACCCGGGTGAGGAACTGACGCTGGTTGAGCTGCTTCCGGCCCAGCACTTTACCAAGCCGCCTGCACGTTTCAGTGAAGCATCGCTGGTTAAAGAGCTGGAAAAACGCGGTATTGGTCGTCCATCTACCTACGCTTCTATCATCTCCACCATTCAGGATCGTGGCTACGTGCGCGTCGAGAACCGCCGTTTCTACGCTGAAAAAATGGGCGAGATCGTGACCGACCGTCTGGAAGAAAACTTCCGCGAGCTGATGAATTACGACTTCACCGCGCAAATGGAAAACAGCCTGGACCAGGTCGCAAACAATCAGGCCGAGTGGAAAGGCGTGCTGGATAACTTCTTCAGCGATTTCAGCGGCCAGCTTGAGAAAGCCGAGCAGGATCCGGAAGAAGGCGGCATGCGCCCGAATCAGATGGTCCTGACCAGCATAGATTGCCCAACCTGCGGCCGTAAAATGGGGATCCGTACCGCGAGTACCGGCGTGTTCCTCGGCTGTTCCGGCTATGCGTTACCGCCGAAAGAGCGCTGCAAAACCACCATCAACCTGGTGCCGGAGAACGAAGTTCTTAACGTGCTGGAAGGGGATGACGCGGAAACAAACGCCCTGCGCGCCAAGCGTCGCTGCCAGAAATGCGGCACGGCGATGGACAGCTATCTCATCGATCCGAAGCGTAAGCTGCACGTTTGTGGTAACAACCCGACCTGCGACGGCTACGAAATCGAAGAGGGTGAGTTCCGCATCAAAGGTTATGACGGCCCGATCGTTGAGTGCGAGAAGTGTGGCTCAGAAATGCACCTGAGAATGGGGCGTTTCGGGAAGTACATGGCCTGTACCAACGACGAGTGTAAGAATACCCGTAAGATCCTGCGTAACGGCGAAGTCGCGCCGCCGAAGGAAGACCCGGTGCCGTTGCCTGAGCTGCCGTGCGAGAAATCCGATGCCTATTTCGTGCTGCGTGATGGTGCGGCTGGGGTATTCCTGGCGGCAAACACCTTCCCGAAATCTCGTGAAACGCGTGCGCCGCTGGTTGAAGAGCTTCACCGCTTCCGCGATCGTTTACCGGAGAAACTGCGCTACCTGGCCGATGCTCCTCAGGAAGATCCTGAAGGGAATAAAGCTTTCGTACGCTTTAGCCGTAAAACGAAGCAGCAGTATGTCGCTTCTGAGAAAGAGGGCAAAGCGACCGGCTGGTCCGCCTTCTTCGTCGACGGTAAGTGGGTTGTCGGCAAGAAATAAGCCTGCCTGCAAATGAGAAAACCGGAGCCTGTCTCCGGTTTTTTTATGCCGCTTTATATAACTCGTTTATTATCTTTTCATCCCATCTATACAAAGTAGCTATAACTGATATAGTAAGTAAAGCAATGTCAATTTTCGTATTTTCTGCGTCGTAACCCCTGCCATTGAGTGCCGGGGCCTTTGACCCTGGACGGTAAGTCATGAAATTACAGCAGCTTCGTTATATCGTTGAAGTCGTTAACCACAACCTGAATGTGTCCTCCACGGCGGAAGGGCTTTATACCTCTCAGCCGGGGATCAGTAAGCAAGTTCGTATGCTGGAAGATGAGCTTGGGATCCAAATTTTCGCCCGCAGCGGGAAACATCTGACTCAGGTGACGCCGGCAGGGCAGGAAATTATCCGTATCGCCCGGGAAGTGCTTTCTAAAGTCGACGCCATTAAATCCGTTGCCGGGGAGCATACCTGGCCTGACAAAGGCTCGCTGTATGTGGCCACCACGCATACCCAGGCTCGTTACGCGTTGCCCGGCGTGATAAAAGGCTTTATTGAGCGTTATCCGCGTGTTTCTTTGCACATGCATCAGGGCTCGCCGACGCAGATTGCAGAGGCCGTGTCTAAAGGCAATGCAGACTTTGCGATTGCCACCGAAGCGCTGCATCTTTATGACGACCTGGTCATGCTGCCGTGCTACCACTGGAACCGTTCAATCGTGGTCACGCCGGATCATCCGCTGGCCTCAAAAGAGTCGGTCACCATTGAAGAGCTGGCGCAGTATCCGCTGGTTACCTACACCTTTGGTTTTACCGGCCGTTCAGAGCTGGACACCGCCTTTAACCGAGCCGGATTAACGCCGCGTATCGTCTTTACGGCGACCGATGCTGACGTTATCAAAACGTACGTGCGTCTGGGCCTTGGCGTGGGGGTTATCGCGAGCATG
The DNA here is from genome assembly GCF_013386425.1 of Cedecea sp. P7760. Taxonomy (NCBI): domain Bacteria; kingdom Pseudomonadati; phylum Pseudomonadota; class Gammaproteobacteria; order Enterobacterales; family Enterobacteriaceae; genus Cedecea; species Cedecea sp. P7760. The sequence goes on from NZ_JACARU010000096.1 coordinate 6,053, forward strand.
GCGGTGGATCCGATTTCCGACCCCGATTTAGTCCGCATTGAAGCGCAGGGCGTATTTAGCCACAGCACCACGAAAATCGGTTTCCGTCGTAGCACTTTCCTTCGCAGTTATATGTATGATTTCATTCAGCGTTTTGCGCCGCATTTAACGCGAGATGTGGTCGATACCGCAGTGGCATTACGCTCAAATGAAGATATTGAAGCGATGTTTAAAGATATAAAATTACCGGCCAAATAATTTCCCAGGGTATCTTCGGTGAATCCGGAGATACCCACTTCATTATTAAATAAGAATTAAACGCATTTCTTCATCTATTCCCATTCCCGCCTAATAAGCCACATCGTGACAATGGTTATTGTGTCGCAATAAAGAGACACAGCTAGTAAATAAGTCGTAGTTGCGCAAATTTGGTGTTTCGATTATTTATTTCAGGTCAAAAGATTAAATCTTTTCTCTTCCCCATAGCGCAATTTTTCTGGCTTTTGAGCTAGAGTTTCTTTAGGATTAATCCCAACTGGCGATTAGTTATACCGATTGTTTGGAAATATTACGATAAGTGGTGTCGATTGTATGAGGCTAGCAATGTCATCAGGAAGTGAGCAACCGCAAAGGGATCCGGCGCTGAAACGCAAGGCGTGGACTGCGGTGTTTTTGGTGTCAGCCTTGTTCTGGCTGGTCGTGGCGCTGGTTGCCTGGAAATTTTGGGGGTAGCTATGTCTACTCGGGATAGGGTTCCTGCACCCAAAGTCGTGGCCCGCACCCGCGGCAAAACGCGAAAAGAAGTAAAAAAAGAGGAAAGCACATCGACTGAAGGCTGGGCGCTGACAAAACAGCAGCAGGCTTTTATCGATTTGTTTTCCGAAGACGACAGCAAAAAACAATAATTTCGTTATTAAACCGTTTATTTTCTCTGCGGCAAAGAAATGCATTTTATTTACCGTAGGGCAACGAATCGTTTACTGATAATTACACACAGCAATACATTCTGGTGACTGCTTAATTAAGCAGTCTTATTGCATATCGCAACATTGAGCAAAACTTATGAATAATCAACGCGCCGTGAAATACTGGTCCTGGATGGGCGCCTTTACGCTATCTGCTGTCTTTTGGGTAGAAATGTTCCGCGCCTTCGTTAATTAATCATCGCCACGTGCGGCTTACCGCCGCTGCTCTGCCGCACCAAAGACTTCTCTTTGCTTTAAATCTCGCCCTGGCTAACGCCGGGGCGTTTGTTTACTCACGGCTTATTCCCTTCGCGTCATTTATCAATTTGGGTTGTTATCAAATCGTTACGGCAGGTTTGTGTTATCTTTAATAGTGACCCTGCTGATAATCAGGGCACTCGCTATCCCTGTCATAAAGGAGGAGCTATGTCGTTAACCCTACGCGAAGCCAGTAAGGACACTTTACAAGCGCTAAACAAAACCTGGCACTACTACAGCCTGCCGCTGGCCGCAAAAGAGCTTGGGGATATCAGCCGTTTACCTAAGTCGCTAAAAGTTTTACTGGAAAACCTGCTGCGCTGGCAGGATGAAGACTCCGTCACCCGGGAAGATATTCAGGCGCTGGCCGACTGGCTAAAACAGGCCCACGCCGACCGCGAAATTGCCTATCGTCCTGCCCGTGTACTGATGCAGGATTTCACCGGCGTCCCCGCAGTCGTTGACCTCGCCGCGATGCGCGAAGCCGTGAAACGCCTTGGCGGAGATGTGGCAAAAGTGAATCCACTCTCCCCGGTTGACCTCGTAATTGACCACTCCGTGACGGTCGACCATTTTGGCGATAAAGACGCCTTCGAAGAAAACGTTCGCCTGGAAATGGAACGTAACCACGAGCGCTATGTCTTTTTACGCTGGGGGCAGCAGGCCTTTAGCCGCTTCAGCGTCGTCCCGCCGGGCACCGGTATTTGCCACCAGGTCAACCTTGAGTATCTGGGGAAAGCCGTCTGGAGCGAAGAGCAGAACGGTGAATTTATCGCTTATCCTGACACGCTGGTGGGCACCGACTCCCACACGACGATGATTAACGGTCTGGGTGTACTTGGCTGGGGCGTAGGTGGTATTGAAGCCGAGGCCGCAATGCTTGGCCAGCCCGTTTCCATGCTGATCCCGGATGTCGTCGGCTTTAAGCTCGACGGCAAATTACGGGAAGGGATCACCGCCACTGACCTGGTGCTGACCGTCACCCAGATGCTGCGCAAGCACGGCGTGGTGGGTAAATTTGTTGAGTTTTACGGCGATGGTCTTGATTCGCTGCCGCTTGCCGACCGGGCGACTATCGCCAACATGTCACCTGAATACGGCGCCACCTGCGGCTTCTTCCCGATTGACGGCGTAACTCTCGACTATATGCGTCTCAGCGGGCGCAGCGAAGAGCAGGTTGCCCTGGTAGAAGCCTACGCTAAGGCGCAGGGCATGTGGCGTAATACGGGGGATGAACCCGTGTTTACCAGCACGCTGGCGTTAAACATGAACGACGTTGAGGCCAGCCTGGCCGGGCCAAAACGTCCACAGGACCGCGTCCCGCTCGGCGGCGTACCGCAAGCATTTGCCGCCAGCAACGAGCTTGAAGTCAACGCTTCACACAAAGACCGCAACCCGGTTAGCTATACGCTTGCTGGCCGTGAGCACCAGCTGCCGGATGGCGCAGTCGTGATCGCGGCCATTACCTCCTGTACCAACACCTCAAACCCTAGCGTGCTGATGGCGGCCGGGTTGCTGGCTAAAAAGGCCGTCAGCCTGGGGCTGAAGCCACAGCCATGGGTGAAAGCGTCGCTTGCGCCGGGCTCTAAAGTTGTGTCTGACTACCTGGCAAAGGCGAAGTTAACGCCTTACCTCGATGAGCTTGGCTTCAACCTGGTGGGCTACGGCTGTACTACCTGTATCGGTAACTCGGGCCCGCTGCCGGATCCTATCGAACAGGCGATTAAAAAAGGCGATCTCACCGTGGGCGCGGTGCTTTCAGGGAACCGTAACTTCGAAGGTCGTATTCACCCGCTGGTCAAAACTAACTGGCTGGCATCGCCGCCGCTTGTTGTGGCCTATGCGCTGGCCGGGAACATGAACATCGACCTGACCAAAGAGCCGCTGGGGCACGATAAAAAAGGTGACCCGGTTTACCTGAAAGATATCTGGCCGAGCAGCCAGGAGATTGCTGCCGCCGTGGCGCAGGTGACCACCGATATGTTCCGCAAAGAGTACGCGGAGGTGTTCGAAGGCACTGAGGAGTGGCGCAATATTAAGGTGGAACGCTCGGCTACCTACGGCTGGCAAGATGACTCGACCTATATCCGACTGTCGCCGTTCTTTGATGATATGGGCATAGAGCCTAAACCTGTGGAAGATATCCACGGTGCTAAGGTACTGGCGATGCTCGGGGACTCGGTAACCACCGACCACATTTCCCCGGCTGGGAGTATTAAACCTGACAGCCCGGCAGGGCGTTATCTGCAAGGGCATGGCGTTGAGCGCGGGGATTTTAACTCCTACGGCTCGCGGCGCGGTAACCACGAAGTGATGATGCGCGGGACGTTTGCCAACATTCGTATTCGCAACGAAATGGTGCCGGGCGTGGAAGGAGGCATGACGCGGCTATTGCCGGGCGAAGAAGTGCTTTCAATTTACGACGCAGCGATGCGTTACAAAGAGCAGGGCACGCCGCTGGCGGTGATTGCCGGGAAAGAATATGGCTCCGGCTCAAGCCGTGACTGGGCTGCGAAAGGTCCCCGGCTGTTAGGCGTTCGGGTGGTGATTGCCGAATCGTTCGAGCGAATTCACCGTTCTAACCTTATCGGCATGGGCATTTTGCCGCTGGAATTCCCACCGGGCGTCACGCGCAAAACGCTTGGCTTAACGGGCGAAGAGAAGCTGGACATCAGCGGGCTTAATCAGCTCCAGCCGGGGACAGATGTTCCGGTTACGCTGACCTTCGCTGACGGGCGTAAGCAGGTGGTTGATTGCCGCTGCCGTATTGATACCGGCAATGAGCTTACCTATTTCCGTAACGATGGCATCCTGCATTATGTGATCAGGAATATGCTGAAGTAAGAAACGAAAAAGCCCCTGAATGGACTGACCCCATAAAGT
>NZ_JACARU010000097.1:0-18004 GCF_013386425.1 Cedecea sp. P7760
CGACGTTTGGGTCATTAGCTCAGTTGGTAGAGCACCTCCTTTACACGGAGGGGGTCGGCGGTTCGAGCCCGTCATCACCCACCATCGGGTCGTTAGCTCAGTTGGTAGAGCAGTTGACTTTTAATCAATTGGTCGCAGGTTCGAATCCTGCACGACCCACCAATGTAGAAAGGCGCCCTAAAGGCGCCTTTTTGCTATGAGTAATTCGGCAGGATGAGAACCTGCTGCAGGTTCGACAAAATTGTCGGGAACAATTTTGCATCACCGCTTGCGGTGACCCGAAGGGCGAGTCTCAGGATGAGACGAGTGTATCCTGCACAATCCTCCCACCAATGTAGAAAGGCGCCCTAAAGGCGCCTTTTTGCTATCTGCAATACCTTAAAACCCCTTCGTAAAAAATCATCAACTTCCCCGTTGCCGGGCCGATAACTCCCTTACCATTCCATCAAAGGAGTTATGATGACTACAATATCCAGCAATGCGCTTCAGGGCGGTCAATTAACGACCGGCACGGCCACTGGCTCTTCCTCTGCATCCGGTAGCTCGGACAACAGCACGGCAGCGCAGATTGCCCAAATCAGCAAAAAAATATCTCAGTTGACTGAAAAACTAAAAGAAGTTTCCAGCACTGCGGATCGCCCTGCCGCAGAGAAGAAAAAACAAGTCGAGATCCTTCAGGCCGAGATCAAAATGCTGCAGGCCCAGCTGGCCCAGCTCCAGCGCAAACAGGCTGAAGAAGCCCAGCAGAAACAAGAACAGCAGCAAATAAAAGCGACCGGCGTGAATAAACCTTCCGACGACCACCAGATTGATATTTATATCTAGTCGTCAATAAATAGCGGATCGCCCCTACGGGCCAGGGTTAACAGCCTGGCCTGCTCCCGCACTTCCTGCCAGATAGCTTCCGCCGCCCGTGAAAGCGAACGATTTTTCCGCCTGACCAGCATCAGCTGTCGGTTTACCACCGGCGTTAATCGCTTAACCATCAGCGGCCTTCCCTGGGGCAGCGGCAACGCCAGCGCAGGCAAAACGCTTAAGCCAATACCGGCTTCGACCATCGGGTAAAGCGTGGTCGGGTGGCCGATTTGCTGGACAACATTCACCGCTATCCCCTGGCGGATAAAAGCCTCATCAATCAACGGGCGGCTGCCGGAAGCATAATCCTGCAGCACCATGTTTTGCCCCTGCAGCGCCTGCCATTCCACCCGCTCACTTTTTGCAAAAGGATGATCGCTGCGGCACAGCAGGAGAAAAGGTTCAGACAGCACTGTTTCACACTCCAAATCGCTCGCCTGCACGGGATCGATAACCACGCCAAAATCAACCTCACCCTGACGAATGCTCTGCAGCACCCACTGCTGGGAGGCGTCATGAAGAACAAAACGAATATTCGGGTAGGCCTCTGCGCTGGCGGCAATAGACTGCGGCATAAGGTGGGCGGATAACGTCTGGCTGGCGGCCACGCGGACCGTACCGCTGAGCTGATGCCCCACCACGCGAGCGTCTAGCAGCGTGGTGGTTAACTCCTCCAGCAAGCGCTCCAGACGCGGAGCCAGCTGCTCGCCCGCCGGCGTTAACACCACTTCCCGTGTCGTGCGATCGAGCAGCTTAACCCCTAGCTCGGCCTCCAGCTCCTTCAGGCTGTGGCTCACGGCGGACTGGCTGAGGCCAATGCTTTCCCCTGCCCGGCTAAAGCTGCCGGCATGGGCTACGGCGACAAACACGCGGAGCTGACGCAGGGAATAATTCATCTAATTTCTTCATCAATGCATTCAATAAATCAATTTTATTTCTGAAACCAGCGGAAACACAATAGCGCCATTCACCTTTGAGGAATGGCTATGAAATTGCTGCGAATTGTCGACCCTTTTACCTTAACGTTGGTTTGTACCGTGCTGCTGGCCTCTTTCTTCCCGGCGGAGGGAAGCTTTGTGGGTTTCTTTGAGGGGCTGACCACGGCCGCTATCGCCCTGCTGTTTTTTATGCACGGCGCCAAACTTTCCCGCGAGGCGGTGATTTCCGGCAGCAGCCACTGGCGGCTGCATCTGTGGGTAATGTGCAGCACGTTCGTTCTGTTCCCGGTACTTGGCGTGCTGTTTAGCTGGTGGAAGCCGGTCAACGTCAGCCCTGAGCTGTACAGCGGCTTCCTCTACCTGTGCATTTTGCCGGCCACGGTGCAGTCGGCCATCGCTTTTACCTCCATTGCCGGGGGCAATGTGGCAGCGGCTATTTGCTCCGCCTCTGCGTCTAGCCTGCTGGGTATTTTCCTCTCGCCTTTGCTGGTCGGCCTGGTGATGCACGTTCAGGGCGCAAGCGGCAGCCTGCACCAGGTGGGCAGCATTATGCTGCAGCTGCTGGTGCCGTTTGTGGCCGGGCATCTGATGCGGCCGTGGATTGGCACATGGGTGGCGAAGAACAAGAAATGGATCGGCAAAACCGACCAGACATCAATTCTTCTGGTGGTCTATTCGGCCTTTAGTGAAGCCGTCACGCACGGTATCTGGCATAAGGTCGGGGCGGGTTCGCTGCTGTTTATCGTCGTCTCCAGCATCGTGCTGCTGGCGATTGTGATGACGGTGAATATTTTTGTCGCGCGGCGCTTTGGCTTTAGCAAAGCGGATGAGATTACCATCGTGTTTTGTGGATCGAAAAAGAGCCTGGCGAACGGGATTCCGATGGCCAACATTCTGTTTCCGGTTGCCGCCGTGGGAATGATGGTGCTGCCGCTAATGATTTTCCACCAGATCCAGCTGATGGTGTGCGCCGGTATGGCCCGACGTTACCAAAGAAAAGCGGCTGCAGCCGGTGAAAAGCAGACTGCAGCCGTCAGAACCTAGTGCCGCTTGAGGGGCCGGACCAGGTTGTCCAGCCCTTCAACTTTGATAAGCAGCGTCAGGGCCATTAACTCACCGAGATGGCCCTGCGGAAACTCCCCTTTGCGGGAAAACCACAGCAGATACTCTTCCGGTACATCAATCAGCATCCGGCCTTTGTATTTGCCAAACGGCATTGCCGTATTGGCTATCTCAATGAGCTGTTCTTTGTCCATTTAGTCACCCAACAGACGAATCATTTCCGCTTCGTCGATAACCTGAATGCCCAGCTCCTGCGCCTTGACAAGCTTGGAACCGGCCGCTTCACCGGCGATAACCAGGTCAGTTTTTTTCGACACGCTGCCCGCCACTTTTGCCCCCAGCGCCGTCAGCCTGTCTTTGGCTTCATCACGGGAGAGAATGCTCAGCGAACCGGTCAGCACTACGGTTTTTCCGGCAAACGGGCTATCAATCTCTTCGGCTTTGACCACCACGGGATCCGGCCAGCGAACGCCCGCCTCTTCTCTCAGCTGACGAATAACCTCCCGGTTACTCTCCTCCGCAAAGAAGTTAAAGGTGTGCGTGGCGACCACAATGCCGACGTCCGGCACTTTTTGCAGATCGTCGATGCTGGCCGCCGCCAGGGCATCCAGGGTGCCAAAATGCGCAGCCAGCCCTGCGGCGGTAGCCTCCCCGACTTCACGAATGCCTAAGGCATACAGGAAGCGTGCAAAGGTCGTTTCTTTGGCTTTTTCCAGTGCATCCACCGTATTCTGCGCGGACTTAGGCCCCATGCGATCCAGCCCGGTCAGCTTGCCCGCCGTCAGCTTAAACAGGTCGGCAGGCGTGTGGACGTACTCTTTTTCCACCAGCTGATCGATGATTTTGTCGCCCATGCCGTCAACGTCCAGCGCCCGGCGAGAAACAAAGTGCTTGAGGGCTTCTTTACGCTGAGCACCGCAGATAAGGCCGCCGGTACAGCGCGTCACCGCTTCGCCTTCTACGCGCTCAACGTCTGAGCCACAGACAGGGCAGTGCGTTGGGAAAATGATTTCCTGAGTATCTTCAGGACGTTCTGACTCAACCACGCCCACAACCTGCGGAATAACGTCGCCAGCGCGGCGGATAACAACCCTGTCACCAATGCGCAGGCCAAGCCGCTCGATTTCATCTGCGTTGTGCAGCGTGGCGTTGCTGACCAGCACCCCGGCAACCTGCACCGGCTCCAGACGAGCCACCGGCGTAATCGCGCCGGTACGCCCTACCTGGAATTCCACGTCACGCACGGTGGTCATCTGTTCCTGTGCAGGGAATTTAAAGGCCACGGCCCAACGCGGCGCTCTCGCCACAAAGCCCAGCGTTTCCTGCAGCGCAAGCGAGTCAACTTTGATGACCACGCCGTCAATATCAAAGCCCAGCGTGGGGCGATCGGCCTCTACCTGATGGTAAAACGCCAGCACTTCTTCAGGCGTACTGCACAGACGGATGCGGTCGCTGACCGGTAAGCCCCAGGCTTTAAACTGCTGTAAACGAGCCATGTGGCTTGCCGGAAGCTCACCGCCTTCCAGCAGGCCTACGCCGTAGCAGAAGAAGGTCAGCGGGCGTTTAGCGGTGATTCGCGGATCCAGCTGGCGCAAGGAACCGGCAGCGGCATTGCGCGGGTTGGCAAAGACTTTCCCACCGGTGCGGCGAGCTTCTTCGTTAATTTTCTCAAACCCGGCCTGCGGCAGAAACACTTCGCCGCGGACCTCGACACGGCGAGGAATATTCTCTCCCGTCAGCTTGAGAGGGATCGCGCGGATGGTACGAACGTTTGCGGTAATATTTTCGCCTGTAGTGCCGTCGCCACGCGTTGCGGCCCGCACCAGAACACCGTCCTCATACAGCAGGCTTACCGCCAGCCCGTCGAGCTTCAGCTCACAGCAAAACGTCAGGGCATCGGTGCTTTTCAGCCTGTCCTGCACGCGCTTGTTAAACGCCAGGTAGCTTGCTTCGTCGAAGACGTTATCCAGCGACAGCATCGGAACTTCGTGACGTACCTGGGTAAACTCACTGAGCGGCGCCGCGCCGACGCGCTGGGTCGGGGAATCCTGGGTAATCAGCTCCGGATGAGCCTCTTCAAGCTCGCGCAGCTCGCGCATCAGCCTGTCGTATTCGGCGTCCGGAATTTCGGGATTATCCTGCACATGGTACAGATATTCATGATGGCGAAGCGTGGTTCGCAGGTGGTTGAGTTGTTGTTCGATTGAGTCCATATCGCACCATCAATGATAAAAAACCCCCGACAGGCGGGGGTTCAGGAGGAAGATTCAGGCCAGGGTTCAGGCGTTGGCTTCAAGAACCTCGCGGATCCTGTCCTGATACTCGCGCAGCTTTTGCGGAGTCATCATGCGACGCTGATCGTCCATCACCACGCCGCCGACTTCATCGGCGATGTGCTGCGCAGACTGCAGCATCAGCTTAAAGTTTTGCACTGCATCACCGTAGGACGGAACCTGCATAAAGATGGTCACGCCTGGGGTGGCGAAATCAGCCATGTTCTCAGGGTCAAAAGAGCCTGGTTTGACCATGTTCGCAAGGCTAAACAGAACCGGGCCGCTGCCGTCCGGGCTAAGGTGGCGATGGAAGATATTCATCTCACCAAATTTGAATCCAGCCTGCTGAATGCTGTTTAACAACAGCTCGCCGTTGAGCATAGTCCCGGCGTGGGCGGCCACGTTCATCACGATCACCGTCTCTTTCTTCACCGGTGCAGGCTGAGGTGCCGGTTCGGCAACAACAGGTTCTGGCGTTGGCTCAGGTTCAGCGGTGAACGGCTGTGGCGCAGGCTGAACTGGCACAACAGGCTGTTCAGGCACAGGTGCAGCCGGAGCAGGTACCGGAGGCGCTACAGGGCGCACAGGTTCAACGTATTGAGGAGCGGGTTCAACGTGGCGCGGAGCAACAGGCTCAGGCTGACGTGGCGGTGCAGCAGGACGAGGTTCTGCTGACGCGTACGGCGGCTCGTAGTTGTGCTGAGGTGCCTGAGGCTGACGCGGCGCACTTGCTTCGCGCGAGACGGACTCCGGCGCAGGGGCAGTACGACGCACTCGCACCTCACCGACGCCTTCCTCTTCTTCATCGTCCTCTTCTTCGTAATCGTCACGCTTCGACTTCATACGTTTCAATGGGCGATCGCGGAACACGGAAGAGCGTTCCTTACGACTGGTCCACAGACCGTGTACCAGTAAGGCTATTATGGCGATTGCGCCAACAATGATTAATATCAGACGCAAATCCTGCATCATTATATTCTCTGTTGTTCTAACACCTTGCCACCGCGGCAAACATTTACTCACTAAGAGTATTTGCCCATCTGCCCAAGTGCAAGTGCGAGCACGGTTTTCTCACCATAAAGATAGCTCAAAGGCACCTTTTCGCTGTTTTTTCGAACAATTCCTGGTGAGTTTTTCTGAATGCAGTCAGTTATGATAGCCACGCAGCTAACTGCATCGACCTTATAAGGAGTCTGCACAGATTATGGTTTCATCTTCCGGAGCCGCGCCGCGCAGTGGCGTTTATTATTTTTCCCAGGGCTGGAAACTGGTCCGCGAACCCGGCATCAAGCGCTTCGTGCTGCTGCCGCTGCTGGTCAATATTATTTTGATGGGCGGCGCTTTCTGGTGGCTATTTACCCGGCTTGATGTCTGGATCCCGGCCATGATGAGCCACGTGCCGGACTGGCTGCAGTGGTTAAGCTACTTGCTTTGGCCGCTGGTAACGCTCTCCGTGCTGCTGGTATTTGGTTACTTCTTTTCGACTATCGCAAACATCATCGCCGCCCCGTTTAGCGGGTTGCTGGCGGAGCAGCTTGAAGCCAGACTTACGGGCGCAACGCCGCCGGATACGGGCGTGCTGGGCATCATGAAGGATCTGCCGCGCATCATGAAGCGTGAATGGCAAAAGCTGGCGTGGTATTTGCCGCGCGCGATAGTCCTGCTGCTGCTCTACTTTATCCCAGGTATCGGCCAGACCGTCGCCCCGGTGCTGTGGTTCCTGTTCAGCGCCTGGATGCTGGTCATCCAGTATTGCGATTACCCGTTCGATAACCACAAGGTACCGTTTAAGCAAATGCGGGTGGCGCTTCGCGAGAAAAAGGTCGTCAACATGCAGTTTGGCGCGCTGGTAAGCCTGTTCACCCTGATCCCTGTCCTGAATCTTTTTATCATGCCGGTTGCCGTATGCGGCGCGACGGCAATGTGGGTGGACTGCTACCGGGCAAAACACGCCATGTGGAAATAACCACCCTCCGGAAGGGGAAGCCGCTTATGCCATTGCTTATTCCATGTTGCATTGGCTTATTCCCCTTCCACCTATAGATATGCTATTTCCTTACTTCCGCATATTTCCTGAGCGGGTATGCTGGACCGGTATCCCAAAATTCAGACAGTTAAGGACGAGCCATGAGCAAAATTTATGAAGACAACTCCCTGACAATCGGCCACACGCCGCTGGTTCGCCTGAACCGTATCGGCAACGGACGCATTCTGGCTAAGGTGGAGTCCCGTAACCCAAGCTTTAGCGTTAAATGCCGTATTGGCGCCAACATGATTTGGGATGCCGAAAAACGCGGCGTGCTGAAACCAGGCGTGGAGTTAGTTGAACCGACCAGTGGCAACACCGGTATCGCTCTGGCCTACGTCGCGGCAGCGCGTGGTTATAAACTGACGCTAACCATGCCGGAAACCATGAGCATTGAGCGCCGCAAGTTGCTCAAAGCCCTGGGCGCAAACCTGGTGCTGACGGAAGGCGCGAAAGGCATGAAGGGCGCTATCCAGAAGGCCGAGGAAATCGTGGCCAGCGATCCGGCTAAATACCTGCTGCTGCAGCAGTTCAGCAACCCGGCTAACCCAGAAATTCATGAAAAAACCACCGGCCCGGAAATCTGGGAAGATACCGATGGTGAAGTGGACGTGTTTATTGCAGGTGTAGGTACCGGCGGTACGCTGACCGGCGTCAGCCGCTACATCAAAAACACCAAAGGCAAAACCTCGCTGATTAGCGTGGCGGTAGAGCCAACGGATTCTCCGGTGATTACTCAGGCGCTGGCCGGTGAAGAGCTGAAGCCGGGCCCACACAAAATTCAGGGTATCGGCGCGGGTTTTATCCCCGGTAACCTGGACCTTAAGCTTATCGATAAAGTCGTTACCATCAGCAATGACGATGCTATTTCTACCGCTCGCCGCCTGATGGACGAAGAAGGTATTCTGGCCGGTATCTCTTCCGGCGCCGCCGTTGCCGCTGCGCTGAAACTTCAGGAAGACGAAGCCTTTACCAACAAAAATATTGTGGTTATCCTTCCGTCCTCCGGGGAGCGCTATTTGAGTACTGCTTTGTTTGCCGATCTGTTCACTGAGAAAGAACTGCAACAGTAATGCCAGTATTTGATATATGCTTAAAAAAGCACCCGCGAGGGTGCTTTTTTGTGGCATACATCAAACTTTCACCCTCATCGGCATTGCGCTTACCCCCGCAGGTCTGGTATTTAACCAGCAATTATTTTGATGCGCGAAATTAATCAAGCTGTGAGTCAGGTCTGCTGAATCGATTTAACGATTTGGTGCATATTCGCTTTTCACGGCATAATGGTTATGAATCGGCGAAACGCTATTGGCGTCTTTATTCGCGATTCCTATGCATCCAGTGCTTCGTTTCAACAACGGTGGCGCTAACGATACAGGCTAAAGTTTGGCCGCCAGGCTAGACTTTAGTTCCACAACACTAAACCTATAAGTTGGGGAAATACAATGTTCCAGCAAGAAGTAACTATTACCGCTCCGAACGGTCTGCATACCCGCCCTGCTGCTCAGTTTGTTAAAGAAGCTAAAGGCTTCACTTCCGAAATCACCGTGACTTCTAACGGCAAAAGCGCTAGCGCTAAAAGCCTGTTCAAGCTGCAAACTCTGGGCCTGACTCAGGGTACCGTAGTGACCCTCTCCGCCGAAGGCGAAGATGAGCAGAAAGCCGTTGAACATTTAGTAAAACTGATGGCTGAACTCGAGTAAGTTCTGGGTTCTTCGTAAATATCAGTCACAAGTAAGGTAGGGTTATGATTTCAGGCATTTTAGCATCCCCGGGTATCGCTTTCGGCAAAGCACTTTTGCTGAAGGAAGATGAAATTGTCATCGACCGGAAGAAGATTTCTGCCGACAAAGTTGAGCAGGAAGTTGAACGTTTCATTAGCGGGCGCGCCAAAGCATCCGAGCAGTTAGAAGCGATCAAAATTAAAGCTGGCGAGACCTTCGGTGAAGAAAAGGAAGCTATCTTCGAAGGCCACATTATGTTGCTGGAAGACGAAGAGCTCGAGCAGGAAATCATAGCCCTTATCAAAGACAAGCTGGTCACGGCGGACGCTGCTGCGTACGAAGTGATTGAAGGCCAGGCCACGGCTCTTGAAGAGCTGGATGACGAATACCTGAAAGAGCGCGCGGCCGACGTGCGTGACATCGGTAAGCGTCTGCTGCAGAACATTCTCGGCCTGAACATTATCGATTTAAGCGCCATTAAGGATGAAGTTATCCTGGTTGCTAAAGATCTGACGCCGTCTGAAACCGCACAGCTGAACCTGAAAAAGGTGCTGGGTTTCATCACCGACATCGGCGGACGTACCTCCCACACCTCTATCATGGCCCGCTCCCTTGAGCTGCCAGCGATTGTGGGCACAGGTAGCGTGACCTCCGACGTGAAAAACGACGACTATCTGATCCTCGATGCGGTTAACAACAAAGTTTACGTTAACCCGACCAACGAGCAGATCGAAGAGCTGCGCGCCGTTCAACAGCAGGTTGCCTCTGAAAAAGCAGAGCTGGCCAAGCTGAAAGACCTGCCGGCTATCACCCTTGACGGCCATCAGGTCGAAGTGTGCGCCAACATTGGTACCGTGCGTGATATCGACGGTGCAGAGCGTAACGGCGCAGAAGGTGTAGGTCTGTATCGTACCGAATTCCTGTTCATGGACCGTGACTCACTGCCGACCGAAGAAGAGCAGTTTGCCGCGTACAAAGCCGTGGCTGAAGCCTGTGGCTCTCAGGCGGTCATCGTCCGCACCATGGACATCGGCGGCGACAAAGAGCTGCCGTACATGAACTTCCCTAAAGAAGAAAACCCGTTCCTGGGCTGGCGTGCAATTCGTATCGCCATGGATCGCAAAGAGATCCTGCGTGACCAGGTTCGTGCCATTCTGCGCGCCTCTGCTTTCGGCAAACTGCGCATCATGTTCCCGATGATCATCTCCGTTGAAGAAGTGCGTGCGCTGAGAAAAGAGATTGAGATCTACAAGCAGGAACTGCGTGACGAAGGGAAAGCGTTCGATGAATCTATCGAAATCGGCGTGATGGTTGAAACGCCTGCGGCAGCGACGATTGCTCGTCACCTGGCCAAAGAAGTGGACTTCTTCAGCATCGGCACCAACGATTTAACTCAGTACACCCTGGCAGTTGACCGTGGTAATGATATGATTTCACATCTTTACCAGCCGATGTCACCGTCCGTACTGACTCTGATTAAGCAAGTTATTGATGCTTCTCATGCAGAAGGTAAATGGACCGGTATGTGTGGTGAGCTTGCGGGCGACGAACGTGCTACACTTCTGTTGCTTGGGATGGGCCTGGACGAATTCAGTATGAGCGCCATTTCTATCCCACGTATCAAGAAGATTATTCGTAACACGAACTTCGAAGATGCGAAAGTGTTAGCAGAGCAGGCTCTTGCTCAACCGACAACGGACGAGTTAATGACGCTGGTTAACAAGTTCATTGAAGAAAAAACAATCTGCTAATTCACGAGATGCTGCCCAAATTACTGCTTAGGAGAGAAGGCTAATGGGGTTATTTAGTAAACTGTTCGGTGATAAAGGCAATAGCGACACCGGAACCATTGAGATCGTTGCTCCACTGTCTGGCGAAATCGTTAACATTGAAGACGTGCCTGACGTCGTTTTTGCTGAAAAAATCGTTGGTGATGGTATTGCTATCAAACCAACCGGCAACAAAATGGTTGCACCGGTTGACGGCACCATCGGTAAAATCTTTGAAACCAACCATGCCTTCTCTATCGAATCCGATAGCGGCATTGAGCTGTTCGTTCACTTTGGTATCGACACCGTTGAGCTGAAAGGCGAAGGCTTCAAGCGCATCGCTGAAGAAGGCCAGCGCGTGAAGAAAGGCGACGTGGTTATTGAGTTCGACCTGCCGCTGCTGGAAGAGAAAGCCAAGTCTACCCTGACGCCGGTTGTTATCTCCAACATGGACGAAATCAAAGAGCTGATCAAACTGACTGGTAGCGTAACCGTTGGCGAAACCCCGGTTATCCGCATCAAGAAGTAAGATTCAAGCAGAGAAAAGGCACCTCAGGGTGCCTTTTTTATTGGCCGCCGTTTAGCGCGGAAGAATCAGCTCATCTGAGCGCTGAGCCTGGGTCCAGGCCATCACTTCAAACACCCTGTGCGCCGCCTCACCTGCCGCCACCGCAACCCGCTTCCCTTCCAGAATACGGCTGACCAGCTCGGCACAGAACAAATCCCCGGTTCCCTTCAGGTCGGTTACCACACGCTCATGGCTGGTCACATCTACCGCATCGGCGGTCACGGTCACCACGGAAATCGTATCAGCGCTATTCCCCGGCGCACTGGTAATCACCACCCAGCGCAGCGTGTCAGACAGCAGGCTTCTGGCAGCAATCACCGCCAGCTCCAGCGTGTCGCACGGCATCCCGGTCAGAATATGTAGCTCAAAAAGATTTGGCGTCAGCCCCTGGGCATACGGCAACAGCTCAGTACGATAAGCTTCGGGAATACCCGGTTTGACATAAATGCCGCTGTCCGTATCACCGATAACCGGATCGACGAGGATCAGCAAATCAGGATGGCTTGCGCGCCTTTCACGCAGCCAGTCCGCCAGCAGATGAATCTGTTCCGCACTGCCCATATAACCGGTCGTCACCGCTTTTAGCTCGCGTAAGGCGTCACGCTCTTCCAGCGCCCGCAGGTAACCGCGGAACCACTCTGCCGGGATCACGCCGCCGTAAAACGTATCGTAATGCGGCGTATTGCTGAACAACACAGTCGGCACCGCCATCACCCGCCAGCCGTGCTGCTGAATCGCCGGTACCGCGATGCTGTTGCCGACGCTGCCGTAAACCACCTGAGACTGTACCGCGACAATATCGGTCTGCAGCGCCCTGCCCGAGTCGTGAAACAGTACCGACTGTATATCGTTATCCTGAGCCATCTTCCCTTCCTCCGGCGCGTCAGATACCCGCGCCCTGAACGTAGCTTTCCTCGCCAAACACGCCGGTAGAGAGATAGCGGTCACCCCTGTCGCAGATAATCGCCACTACCACGGCTCCTGGATTTGCTTTCGCCACTCGTAACGCACCGGCCACTGCGCCACCGGAACTTACGCCGCAAAAAATCCCCTCTTCCATCGCCAGGCGGCGCATGGTCTGCTCGGCTTCCGTCTGCGCCATATCGATGACTTCATCCACCAGCGTAGGGTTGAAAATCTTCGGCAGCCACTCTTCAGGCCAACGGCGAATGCCCGGAATACTGCTGCCCTCTTCCGGCTGCAGACCGACGATTGTCACCGGCTTGCTTTGCTCGCGCATAAAGCGGCTGACGCCGGTAATCGTGCCCGTTGTGCCCATGCTGGAAACAAAGTGAGTTATACGCCCTTCGGTCTGACGCCAGATTTCCGGCCCGGTGGTGGCGTAATGCGCCAGCGGGTTATCCGGGTTATTAAACTGGTCGAGAATTTTTCCTTCGCCGCGATCGGCCATCTGCTGGGCCAGCTCTCGCGCGCCTTCCATGCCCTGTGCCTTGCTGACCAGAATCAGCTCTGCACCGTAGGCCTGCATCGCCGCCTTGCGTTCCATGCTCATGTTGTCCGGCATCAGCAGCTTCATGCGGTAACCTTTGAGCGCGGCGATCATCGCCAGCGCGATGCCGGTATTGCCGCTGGTCGCTTCAATGAGCGTGTCACCGGGCTTAATGTCCCCGCGCTTTTCCGCCTGAACAATCATCGACAGCGCCGCACGGTCTTTTACCGAGCCAGCGGGGTTGTTGCCCTCAAGCTTGACCCAGATTTCGCTGCCGTTGGTCAGCCCGCTGCGCTGCAGTCGAACCAGAGGAGTATTGCCAATTGTGCTTTCTAAAGTGATCACTTGCCTGCCCGCAATAAAAGAAAAAAGCGGCCACATTGGGCCGCCTGTGCGTGTCCTGTCGGGGTAAATTATCAGGCAGACTGCGCCAGGTCTACACCCTGAATACGGTTGACGCCTTCGTACAGGCGAGCGTTTTGTAATCCCACAAACAGGCGCTCGCCGCGCTGCGGGATTTGCTGCTCTTTCAGAACCACCGTCAGCGGTTCGTTATACCAGCCAAGCGGCTGCACCACCAGCTGCATAAAGTGCCCGCGCGGGCTGACTTCCAGCACCTGCACCGGCAGCGGCGAATCAAGATTGGTACGGCGGCTTACGTCTACTTCCCAGGGGCGCAGGAACAGATCGACATCGCCCTGATAGGCCGGCGTGAAGCCCAGCGGCCAGCGGTGTGCACCCACGTGGAACTGGCTCCCGCGAATCACGCCCTTCAGGCGATTAACCTCGCCCAGGAACTCCAGCACAAAGCGGGTTGCCGGTTCACGCCAGACGGTTTCAGGGGTATCCACCTGCTCGATATTCCCCTGGCTCATCACCACCACGCGGTCAGCAACTTCCATCGCTTCTTCCTGGTCGTGGGTCACAAACACGCTGGTGAACTTTAATTCTTCATGCAGCTCGCGCAGCCAGCGGCGCAGCTCTTTACGCACCTGAGCATCCAGCGCGCCAAACGGCTCGTCCAGCAGCAGAATCTGTGGCTCAACCGCCAGCGCTCGCGCCAGGGCCACGCGCTGCTTCTGCCCGCCGGAAAGCTGCGCCGGGTAGCGGTCAGCAAGATGGGCAAGCTGCACCATCTCCAATAGCCTGGTGACCTTCTGCTTGATGCCAGCGGCGGAAGGACGCTCGCGACGAGGCAAAACGGTTAAACCAAAGGCAATGTTGTCGAAAACCGACATATGGCGGAACAACGCATAATGCTGAAACACGAAGCCCACTTTACGGTCACGAGCGTGCATGCGGCTCACGTCGGTGCCGTTAAAGCTAATGCGGCCGCTGTTCTGATGCTCCAGCCCGGCAATAATACGCAGCAGCGTGGTTTTACCGGAGCCGGACGGCCCAAGCAGCGCCACCATCTGACCAGAAGGGATATCCAGCGAGATATCGTTCAGCACCTGGGTGCGTCCAAAAGACTTCTTAATATTGGCAATATCAATGCTCATGATTTTCCTCCTGCTTCAGGCGTTTTTCCTGATTATTCAGGCGCCACTGCACTGCACTCTTTAAGAACAACGTCAAAACCGCCATCAGGGTTAACAGCGCGGCGGCGGTAAACGAGCCGACGGTGTTGTAATCCTGTTGCAGCAATTCAATCTGTAACGGCAGCGAGAACGTCTCGCCGCGAATCGAGCCGGACACCACCGACACCGCGCCAAACTCACCGATAGCGCGGGCGTTAGTCAGCACCACGCCATAAAGCAGCGCCCAGCGGATATTGGGCAGCGTCACGCGGCGGAACATCTGCCAGCCTGAAGCGCCGAGCAAAATCGCGGCTTCATCTTCCTGGCTGCCCTGGCTTAGCATCACCGGCACCAGCTCACGCACCACAAACGGACAGGTGACGAAGATAGTCACCAGCACCATCCCCGGCCAGGCAAACATAATCTGCAGGTTGTGAGCGTCAAGGAAGCCCGCCAGCGGGCCATTAGAGCCGTAAAACAGCAGGTAAACCAGGCCCGCAACCACCGGGGAAACGGCAAACGGAATATCCAGCAGCGTCAGCAGCAGCTGGCGGCCAGGGAAGTTAAAGCGCGTCACCAGCCAGGCAAGCAGCGTGCCGAACACCAGGTTTACCGGCACGGTAATCAGGGCAATCATCACCGTCAGCCAGATGGCGTGCAGCATGTCCGGGTTAGCGATATTTTGCAGCGCCGGCATCAGCCCTTTGGAAAAGGCCTCCACAAAAATTGACGCGACCGGCACCACCAGAATCAGGAAAGAGACCAGCACGCCGATGGCGATAAGCGCCCATTTTTCCCAGTTAATGCGGGAACGTTTGTAGCTTTTCAAAGCAGTTACGTCCGTCATCAGTGACCTACCACGCGCCGACCAAAGCGACTCTGCAACGTATTAATGGTGAACAGCAGCAGCAGTGACGCCGCCAGAATAACCGAGGCAATAGCGCTGGCTGCCGGGTAATCAAACTCTTGCAGGCGCACGAAGATCATCAGCGAGGTCACCTCGGTCTTCCAGGCGATGTTTCCGGCGATAAAGATAACCGCGCCGAATTCACCCAGGCTGCGGGTGAAGGAGAGCGCCACGCCCGCCATCAGCGCCGGAGACAGCTCAGGCAGCACCACGCGGCGGAAGCTCTGCCAGCGCGTAGCGCCGAGCGTTTCAGCGGCCTCTTCGTATTCTGGCCCCAGCTCTTCCAGCACGGGCTGAACGGTACGCACCACGAACGGAATGCTGGTAAAAGCCATCGCGACGGCAATCCCCAGCCAGGTGTAGGTCACTTTGATGCCGAACTGCGCCAGCCACTCGCCGTACCAGCCGTTCACGGAAAACAGCCCTGCGAGGGTTAAACCTGCCACTGCGGTCGGTAATGCAAACGGTAAATCCATCAGCGCATCAAGCAGGCTACGGCCAGGAAACTGGTAACGGGTCAGGATCCACGCCATTAACAGGCCGAATACGCCGTTGAACACCGAAGCCAGCGCGGCGGAAAGCAGCGTGACTTTATAGGCGGCGACCACCTGCGGATTGGTGATAACTTCCCAGTACTGGGACAACGACATTTGTGCCAGCTGCATCACCAACGCGCTCAGCGGCAGCAGCAGGATCAGGCAAACGAACAGCAGGCTGGTGCCGAGGCTAAGCGTAAACCCCGGCAGCACGCGTTTTGAGCGACTGGCAAACATCAACTACGCCCCGCCGCCAGCAGCTTGTCCAGCTCCCCGCCGGTAGCGAAATGCGTTTTCATCACGTCAGGCCAGCTACCGAACGCATCTTCCACGCGGAACAGCTCGGTCTGTGGGAATTTGTCTTTCAGCTTGCCCATTACCTGCGGGTTATTCACGCGGTAGTAGTAGTCAGTGATGATGGTCTGAGCCTGCGGGCTGTAGAGATAATTCAGGTAATCCTTCGCCGCTTTTTCGGTGCCGTTGGCCTTCACGTTCTTATCTACCCAGGCGACGGGGAATTCGGCCAGGATGTTCACCTTCGGCACCACGACCTCATAACCGTCTTTGGCGTACTGGTTGCGAATGTTATTCACTTCTGACTCAAAAGAGATAAGCACGTCGCCCAGCCCACGCTCGACGAAGGAAGTCGTCGCGCCGCGGCCGCCGGTATCAAACACTTCGACGTTCTTCAGGAATTGGGTCATGAACTGCTCGGTTTTGGCTTTATCGCCGCCGTCAGCTTTGTCTGCCGCACCCCAGGCCGCCAGATAGGTATACCGGGCGTTCCCGGAAGTTTTAGGATTTGGGAAAATCAGTTTTACGTCGGGGCGCACCAGGTCGCTCCAGTCGTGGATGTTCTTCGGGTTGCCCTTGCGCACCAGGAAAGCCATGGTGGAGTAGAAAGGCGAGCTGTTGTTCCCCAGACGGCTTTGCCAGTCAGCCGGGATCAGGTTGCCTTTATCGTGCAGGATCTGCACATCGGTCACCTGGTTATAAGTTACAACGTCGGCTTTTAAGCCCTGCAAAATCGCCAGCGCCTGTTTTGATGACCCGGCATGAGATTGTTTTATCGTCAGCTTATCGCCGTTATTTTCCTGCGCCCACTGTTTCTCAAACGGCGGGTTTAGCGCGGCAAAAAGCTCACGCGACACATCATAAGAGCTATTCAGCAGCTCTGTTGCATGGGCAGAGCCTGCCAGCAGCAAAGAGACAGCGAGCGCGTTCCATACTTTTTTGACTGACCTGATTGCCATGCTTCGCCCTTATAAATGTGATGATAGTCATGATTAACTGACGTTCAGTGTATTTATAACGAGCGATAAAGCTGTAACGCTTTTATATACCGTTTGGCGATTTACAAGAAGAAAGGGATATAAGAAAGCGGCGTAGCAAACGCTACGCCGGAGGGGATTACAGGCTCAGTAATTTATCGAGCGATGGCGCGAAGTAGTAGCCGCCGGTGACCGGCTTAGTGAAGCGCAGCATACCGTCGCGCTTGCCGTCTGTGTCGCCGAACATGCTCAGCAGCTGCTGCTCAATGTTATGCAGACGCGCGCAATAGGCGATGAAATAGAGGCCGTGCACGCCGCTGGCGGTGCCGTAAGGCAGGCTCTGGCGCACAATCTTCAATCCTTTGCCGTCTTCTTTCAGATCGACGCGGCTCAGGTGAGAAGTGGCCGGACGCGCGTCGCCGTCGATCTCTTCGTTTTCCTGTTTGGTGCGGCCGAAGATCATCTCCTGGTCGTGGACGCTCAGGCGATTAAGCTGCTTCAGGTTATGTTCCCAACGCTGCACCAGCACGTAGCTGCCGCCGGCATCCACGCCTTCGTTGATAACGGCAACCAGGCGGCGATTTTCTTCACCTTTTGGGTTTTCGGTTCCGTCCACAAAGCCGCTCAGATCGCGCTCTTCCACCCAGCGGAAGCCGTGAATCTCTTCTTCAATTTTCAGCGCATCGCCGAACGCGGCCAGCGCGGCCTGAGCCACGGAGAAGTTCACGTCATGGCGCAGAGAAAGAATGTGGATCATCACATCGTGCTGGGTAGCTGGCGCCAGGCCTTTGCCCAATGGCGTAAAGTTTTTCAGCTCTGCGGCACCTTCGCCTTTGCTGAGGTCACGCCACAGATCGTGCCCGAAACCGATGGTGGCCCCGAGCATTGCGTCAGGGAATTTTTCCTGGAAAGCATTCAGCGCATCAATAAAGGTTTTGCACCCTGCGCTCAGCGCGCTGAAGTCGCCCTGGACAGAAGCTTCCAGCCAAACGGCGGCACGACAATGTTCCGGCAGAATGCCGCTTTGAACCCGAGACATGATTCCTCCTGAAAAAATGCCACCGTCTGGTGGCACATAAATATGATGCCACCAGACGGTGGCATT
>NZ_JACARU010000098.1:0-5242 GCF_013386425.1 Cedecea sp. P7760
GCTATGTGGCGATCGGCTTAAAAGAAAAAGTCGGTTATGGGTTAGGGGATTTTGCCTCTAATTTATCATTTGGGTTTGTATCACTATTCTTGCTTTTCTTTTATACCAATATATATGGGATTAGCGCCGCGCAGGCCAGCGTGATATTTGTTGTGGCTCGCATCATTGATGCCATTTTTAATGTGGTCATTGGGTTTGCTATTGATAAGACGCACAGCCGCTACGGGAAGCTAAGGCCCTGGATATGCTACGGCGCGATTCCCTTAGGCTTGCTGACCGTATTGTGTTTTTTCCCCTTCGGCGGCGGCGCAAAATTCTATTTTGCCTTTATCTCTTATACGCTTTACTGCCTCGCATATACGGCAGTAAATACGCCATATTCGGCGTTAACGAACCGTATCACGCAGCATGAAGCCTCGCGTGCCTCGCTTTCGGTCTATCGATTTGTGCTGGCGATCCTGGGTTACCTGATTGTTTCAACCACGGCCGACTGGATTATATCGCCTTTTACCGATAAGCAGTACGGCTATGTCTTTGCCGTGTCATGCTTCGCACTGCTGGCTACCTTCATGTTTATGCTGTGTTTTGGCATGACGAAGGAAAGGGTCACGGAAGAGAGCACACATTCACCTGGGCTGCGTGAAATGCTCAGGGCCGTCACCGGGAATAAACCGCTTATTCACCTGTCATTGTTCACCGTATTTTTCTACATTGCCTATACGGTGTGGATGGCGATTGCTATCTATTTTATAAAATACATTATTGGTAACCAAGGGTTTACCGCGACTTTTTTCATTATTCAGTCGGCCGCTTATATTGTGGGGACGGTTTTGTGCGAAAAATTAATTACCCTAATGGGGAAAAAGAAAATGACTCTGGCAGCATTGCTACTCGGTGTGTTGGGTGTGCTAATGCAATATTTCATCGCCGGAGATAATATTTGGTTAATTATGACCGGTGTCTGCTTATACAGCATTACGCTGGGTATCGGATTTGTTGCAATGTGGTCGATGATAGCCGACACGGTTGAATATGCCGAATGGCATCATGGCGTTCGTACTGAAGGTGCTATATATGGTTTCTATAATTTTATCACCAAAATTGCGATGGCCATCGGCGGTGGCTGTGCAGGGTGGATGCTTGATTATTACCACTATGATGCCGGTAATATTAGTGCCAGCGCTATCAACGGTATCAATATTATGATGACGTTATTTCCAGGGGCGATGTTCGCACTCAGCGCGATTTTTGTTGCCTGTTATTCCCTTGATGAAAATAAATACCGCGATATCGTTCATAAACTGAGTCTGCGCAAGCAGGAAACGCTTTAACTTCTGGGGATTAGCAAAATGAATGCTGACTTTCACGCAATGCTTGCGGCAATGACGACCAATGAAAAAGTGACCTTACTGAGCGGTAGCGGCCTGTGGCGCACAGCCTCTCTGCCACAGCACGGCATCCCAGATATCGTCATGACTGATGGCACCTATGGCGTACGTTACAGCAGCGCTCAAATCGACGGCCAGCAGAAGTGGAGCATGGATGATTTTATCTCCGTGATCACGCAAACGGCCGACCGGGCAGGTGCGGCGGTAGAGGATGAACAGAAAGGAGGAAGCGAGGCCTTATTCAGCGCTTCTTTGCCTGCTACCTGCTTCCCTAACGGCTCAAGCCTGGCGTGCAGCTGGGATATTGACCTGGTGCAAATAATGGGGCAAGCGTTAGGGCTTGAGTGCCAGAAAATGGGCGTGGGGATTTTGTTAGGACCGGGAATTAATATTCGACGTACTCCGCTTGCTGGTCGGGGATATGAGTATTACTCCGAGGATCCGGTTGTCAGCGGCGACATCGCAGCGGCCCTGATTAATGGCCTGCAGGCAGAGGGCGTGGGAGCCAGCCTCAAGCATTTCGCCGCCAATAATTCAGAGTTTCGCCGTACCGAAATGGACTCAATAGTCGACGAACGTGCGCTACGAGAAATTTATCTGGCAGGATTTCAGAGAGCGATTGCCAAATCGAATCCGTGGACCGTGATGTCCTCCTACAATCGGCTAAATGGCGTTCAAACCTCTCAGGATCCTTTCTTGCTCACTAAAGTCCTTCGAGATGAATGGGGCTATAGCGGCCTGGTGATGTCGGACTGGTACGGAATTAAAGACCGTCCCGCCTCGCTGATGGCAGGCAATGATTTATCCATGCCGGAAACGGCACGGGATAAGAAAACATTGCTGGCGGCTATCGAGGCCGGTGAAGTGCCGCTAAGCGTGGTTGACAGCGCCTGTCTGAGAATGCTCGAACTCATTGATAAAGTAAAACGCCATCGGCGCAGAGATGCCGTTGCTGATTTCCCCGCACACCACGCCCTTTCGCAGAGGCTGGCGGCAGAGTCGATTGTATTATTGAAAAACGAAGACGACCTGCTTCCGTTACGGCCCGATAAAACTCCCCGTATAGCGGTGCTGGGCAAACCAGCACAACAGCCTGTTATTCAAGGATCAGGTTGCGCCACTACGGTGCCGTATTTCCTCGATCGCCCTCTCGATGAGATCTTCGCGTTGGCGGGAGAGGCGTTTACGGTTTCGTGGGCTGAAGGCACACCGGACGATATACAGGCAGATGCGCAGGCGCTTCAGGAAGCGATAACCGTCGCACGAGAAGCGGATGTCGCGGTCGTCTTTGTCAGTACCGCCGTCGGCGAAGATGGTGAAAACGGCGACCGTCAGGATCTGAATATTCTTGCTGTCCACGAGCAGCTTATCCGCGAGGTCGCTGCGGTACAGCGCAACGTCGTTGTCGTGCTGGCCAACAGCGATGCGGTGGTGATGCCGTGGCTGAGCGAATGCAAAGCATTGTTGGAAACCTTTTTTGCCGGACAGGGAATGGGGGGCGCCGTGGCGGAAATTTTGTTTGGCAAGCGTAATCCCTGCGGCAAGCTCACTGTCACCGTTCCGAATACGCTGGAAGAGACGCCGGCCTGGCTGCATTATCCGGGGGAAAATCTGCAGCACCATTACAGTGAGGGATTATTTGTCGGTTATCGCTATTATGATAAACGCCGCCTGACGCCGCTGTTTCCTTTTGGCTTCGGCCTGAGCTACACGCGTTTTGCGTATGACAGGATTGAACTTTCTACTGAGCGATTGGGTGATAATGAGACCTTAACGGTTAACGTGGATGTGACGAACTGCGGCAAATACGCCGGTAAAGAAATCGTGCAGCTTTACGTCCGTGCGCCAAAAGGGGAACTGATTCGTGAGGAAAGGGCGCTGAAAGCCTTTAGTAAAATCCTCCTTGAGCCAGGAGAAACGCGGCGTGTGAGCCTCCAGGTGCCTGTTGCCGAGCTGAGCTGCTATCATCCGGGTCTGGCAAAATGGCTAATAACGCCCGGCCGCTGGCAGGTGTATGTTGGCGGGTCGTCACGCGATTTACCGCTGAGTGCCGGGTTTAATGTTGACTGCGAGGAGCAATACATGACGCTTCGTGATGATAACTCGCTGCAGCAGTTGATTCAGCAGCCGGAAGTCTTCGATCGCGTAGTGGCGTTGGTTGCCGGGAAAAGCCTTGTGCCGCCAGAGGTTGTGCGGGAGAAGCTGACCAGGGTTGCACCGGACCTCTTTTGCGGCTTATTCATCGCGCTTACCGAGTTTCTTGGGCTGGATATTGAGCGAGATGAGTTAAACGCCGTGCTCGCCGGGGAATAATAATGAACAGCCACAGGGGGCGCCGTGTTTTCTTTTTCAGCTATTCATGCCGGGTCGGCAATAACAGAAGGGCGGCAGCTCAACGCGAGTGGCTATGAGCTGATTGCTTTCGACGCCGAAAAGCTGAATGTCTTTGCCGCTGAGGTGCGTTACTGCGAGCCTCACTGGCACCCGGCACCTGAGCTTGTCACCGTCCTTGCGGGGCGTTTTACCCTGTCCGTAGGCATGCAGTCTATTGAACTGAATAAGGGCGGAATGCTCTATATTAATGCCCAGGAGGTCCACTCGCTATGTGCGGAGGAAGAGGGCAGTACGCTGGTCACGGTGCAGTTTTCCTCGGGTCTGTTCGACGAATTACATCCGGCACCGGACATTGACTGGTGTCGCCCGGATGGGGTTACGGACAGCGCTGACAGGGTCGTTCATCAGCGACTAAAAACGCTGATTGAACACCTGATAGACGACCGTGCGCCTTTCCAGCGTATTGCTGCAATTTATTTGCTGCTGGATGCGCTTGTAACGGCAGGAAAGCCGGTGGGTCGGGTCGAGAGCGCGCAGCGTGAAGTGGCGATGATCAAGAAAGGGATTGAGTTTATTAACCAGCGATTTGATCAGCCCCTCAGCCTCGCCGAGGTCGCCAGCTATATCGGGGTCAGCTATTCATGGTTTTCGCGGCAGTTTAAGAAAGTGAGCCGCCATAACTTTAAAGAATACCTGACCCTGGTGAGGTTAAATAAAGCCCGCACGCTGCTCAAAGACACGCGTTCGCCCATCACCACCATTAGCCACGCCTGCGGTTTTCAGGAGCATAAATACCTGATTGCCGCGTTTAATAAGTATTGCGGTTTGACGCCAACGGAGTACCGAAAACGCTTTGTTTCCCGGCAAAGCGCCATCGACAGCAAGCTGGCTCTGGGGGAGGATTGTCTCTGCCTGCCGCTGAATGCGGAGCTGCTTAAGCGACTGGAATTTCAGTAATCAATACCGGGTTGCGCTTTGACCCCGGCGTCAAACGCATGCTTCACCGGGCGAAGTTCGCTTACCGTGTCGGCGATGTCCAGAATCTCGCGATGACATCCGCGTCCGGTGATAATCACCGTCTGGTTTGCCGGACGGCTAGCCAGCGCGCTTAAGACTTCTTCCAGCGGCAGATAATCATAGGCCACCATATAGGTAAGTTCGTCGAGGATAACCATATCCAGCGCGGCGTCCGCCAGCATGCGTTTACCCTGCTCCCATACCGCCAGGCACGCGGCCGTATCGGTTTCACGGTTCTGTGTCTCCCAGGTAAAGCCGGTTGCCATCACCTGAAACTCCACGCCGTGCGGCTCCAGCAGATTACGCTCGCCGTTCGGCCATTCGCCTTTGATAAACTGAATTACTCCGACTTTTTTGCCGTGGCCTACTGCACGGGTGGCGGTGCCAAATGCAGCGGTTGTTTTACCTTTGCCGTTGCCGGTAAAGACTATCAGGATCCCTCGCTCTTCCTGAGCATCCGCAATGCGGGCATCAACCTTTTCTTTTTGCCGCTGCTGTCGCTG
>NZ_JACARU010000099.1:0-1264 GCF_013386425.1 Cedecea sp. P7760
TTGAAAGAACATCAGTGCGACGCTGGGTAAGAGCCTGGCAACTCCACGGTATTGATGGCATTACCTGGAAAAATGACCGCCATTCTCCGGCGTTCCGGATTGCTGTCGTACGCACGGTTCTCGCTGAAGAACTTTCGATGCGCGAAGCTGCCGCACGGTTTAATATCTCCACTGAAACCGTTGTCCGGCACTGGGTGAATGTCTACAAAGACGCAGGTGAAAAAGGACTTCTGAGCATAAAACCTGGCCGGAGCAAGGACATGACAAAACCCAAAAAAACACCTCCACTTACCGATGCTGCGCTGGATAAGTTATCTCCCGAAGAGTTGCGGGCTGAACTTCGTTACCTGCGAGCAGAGAATGCCTATCTAAAAAAGCTGAAGGCCTTAGTTCAAAGCGAGAAAAACGGCGGAAAGCCGCAATAATCAACGAACTAAGGCTGGAGTATGCGCTCAGTGATCTTCTTCGTGCAGCGGGCATGTCCCGCAGTACGTGGTATCACAATATCAATGCGCTGAAGCGAGCAGACAGGCATGCCGGGCTGAAAGCCAAAATCAGAGAGATTTATCACTATCACAAAGGGCGTTATGGCTACCGCAGGATCACGCTCTCGCTGAGAAGGCAGGGTCTGCTGGTGAACCATAAAACTGTACAGCGGCTGATGGCAGAACTGTCGCTCCGCTCTCTGATAAGGGTGAAGAAATATCGTGCCTGGAAAGGGGAAGTGGGCAAGGCTGCACCCAATATCCTGGGCCGGAACTTCGGGGCATCGAAAGCCAACGAAAAATGGGTCACGGATGTCACCGAGTTCTCAGTACAGGGTAAAAAGCTGTATCTGTCGCCGGTTCTCGATCTGTTTAACCGGGAGATTATCTCCTACAGCCTGTCGGAAAGGCCGGTGATGGAGATGGTTAATAGCATGCTGCGCGATGCGTTCCTGAAGCTCAGCCCGGAAGATAGCCCCTTGCTGCACACGGATCAGGGCTGGCAATATCGAATGGCAGGCTATCAGGCAAGGTTAAAGGCACAGGGCATGACACAAAGTATGTCGCGCAAAGGAAACTGTCTGGATAATGCGGTGATGGAGAACTTCTTCGGCACACTGAAATCGGAGTGTTTTTACCTGAACAGGTTCAGCGATCTGAATGAACTGAGGAAGGCGATAGAGGACTATATCCATTACTATAACAACGAGCGGATCAGTCTGAAATTAAAAGGCCTGAGTCCGGTAGAATACCGAACCCAGACCCCGATAGCCGCTTAA